>JAABSZ010000020.1:0-30709 GCA_011390135.1 Desulfobacteraceae bacterium
AGAACATCGGCCCTGCCGGCGTCTGCATGGTCATCATCCGCAAAGAGATGCTGGACCGGGTCCCCAAGACCATCCCCACCATGCTCCGGTACACCACCTATTCGGAGAAGAACTCCATGTACAACACCCCGCCCTGCTTTGCGGTCTATACGGTGCAGCTCGTGCTGAAATGGCTGGAGGAGACGGTCGGGGGCCTTTTGGAAATGGAGAAGATCAACCGGGAAAAAGCAGCGACCCTCTATGATCTTTTTGACAACACCGAATTCTACAGCGGAACCGCAGACAAAGAGAGCCGCTCCCTCATGAACGTCACCTTCCGGCTGCCGAACGAGGATCTGGAGAAGAAATTCGTGGCCCATGCCCTGGAAAACGGCTTTGGCGGCCTCAAGGGCCACCGCTCCGTGGGCGGATGCCGCGCATCCATCTATAATGCAACGACCAAAAAAGCTGTCGCCGAGCTGGTCGATTTCATGAAGACCTTTGAAAAGCGGAACGGATAGCAGCCGGATATTGAAATCCTTCCCTGAATCGCTTATAATGGTTCTGTGTAATTTCTTTCAAACTCAAAAGCAGTACAGGGGAGGATTTTTCAATGGAAAAAGAGATGAAGCTCAAGGTCGGCGATCCGGCCCCGGATTTTGCCATTCCGAACCAGAACGGAGAGACGGTAGCGTTAAAGGATATGAAAGGAAAGAAGGTCCTGCTCTCCTTTCACCCCCTTGCCTTCACCCCCATCTGCGAGATTCAGATGAAGGGGCTGGAGGCCAAGAACGCGGTCTTCGAGGAATTGAACACCACTGCCCTGGGAATCAGCGTCGATTCCGGGCCGGCCAAAAAGGCATGGGGAAAGGAGATCGGCGTAGAAAAGACCCCGCTGATAGCCGACTTCTGGCCTCACGGCGATGTGGCAAAGAAATATGACATCTTCATAGAGGAGAAGGGGATTTCCGGAAGGGGCAACATCCTCATCGACGAGAAGGGAAAGATCGAGTGGATCAAGGTCTATCCGCTGAAGAACCTGCCCGATATCGAAGAGGTCATCTCGGTGATCCGGGGCGAAAAGTGATCCGGTCCTGATCTATCCCAAAGCCGGATCATCGCGGCTCATATCGGTTTACGGCCCGCGATCCATGCCCGGAAGCGGGCCTTTTTTTCAATCGTTGCAGTCAGCCCTGCCTCTTCCATCATCCCCGCGATGGCAGACGGCCGATGAAAACGGCTGCGCATCCCAAAAAGCCGCTCTAAAAAGGCAACGCCTTTCACCGGCACAAGATCGATATCCGGCTCTTCGACAATCAGCCTTCCGCCCGGGCATAGTACCCTTGCAATCTCAAAGAGGGCCCCCTGTTGGTTTTTGAAATGGTGCAGCGCATCCACCACCATCACCCCGTCAAAGGTCTCTTTTCCAAAGGGAAGAAGTTCGGCCTCTCCGTTGATTCGGATGATCCGGGATATCCGGTCGAGCTGCTGCAGCATCTTCAGGGAAGGGTCCAGCAGCACGGCCCCCTGATCGAAGAGCAGGGCCAACTGTTTTGCCACGCGACCGGTTCCGCCGCCGGCATCCAGAAGCCGTCCTTTCCGTCCCCCCCTTTCCGAGATATGAAAAAGATCCTCCCACAAACGAACATCCGGTCTTCCCATTGAAAGATCGTAGATCGGCGCCAGCCAGTCAAAATGGCAATTGGTAGAGAACCGTTTCAATGGAAATCCTCTGGCAGCATCTTCTCTGTTGTCAGCATCTCCTCCCCGGGCTTTTTTGGAAGCTGGATATAAAAGGTGGTTCCCTGCCCGGCCGCAGACCGAATCTCAATCGCGCCGTGCAGCTTTCCCACCGCCTTTTTCACGATGGAGAGGCCGATCCCGGTTCCCTCATACTCCTCTTTGGTATGGAGCCGTCCGAACATCCGAAATATCTGATCGTGGTACTGGACATCGATGCCGATGCCGTTGTCCCGGACGAAAAACTCGTAATCTCTCCCCACATCCCGCCACCCCAGCTCCACCTGGCGGGGATCGGAATGGTTGAACTTGAACCCGTTGATGATGAGGTTCTGAAAGACCTGCCGCAACAGCACCGGCTTTGCCACAATGGTGGGCCATCGGTCCGGAAGGATCATCTCCACATCCGGAGGCGGCTGAATCGACTTGATCAGATCGTCCATGAATCCCTTCATGAAAATATCATCGACCGTATCCTGATGGCTGTCCATTCTCGACATGGCGAGCAGATCCCGAATCAGCATATCAGCCTCCTCCACCGCATGGGAGAGGCCCCCGAGATACTCCTGCTGCTGATCTTCGAGCCGATCTTTCAGATCCTCTCTTAAAAAAGAGACATAGTTCCGGATCGCACGCATGGGGGCCCGCAGATCATGGGAGACCACATAGGCATATTCCGTAAGAGAGGCATTGACCGTCTCCAGCTCCGCGGCCTTATCCTGGATCTGCTGATGGGCGACGCTCAAGGCATGGCGCGCCTCTTTTTCATCGGTCACATCCATGAGAGATGCCCGGCAGAGTGGGGTTTTGTTCTCCTTGTCATGGAAGAGATATCCGAGAATCTTTCCGTAGAAATCATCACCTTCAAACCGTTTGAAGAGAATCTCCGCGGCATGGTTTCCGCTGCCGGAGAAGATGTTCTGCCGGTGGCGAAAGAAGGTCTCATGGTATTCGGGGCGGATAAAGAGAGTGAGGGGCTTGTTCAGGATGTGCTTGCGGGTATAGCCGAGCATTCTGGCCAGGGTGAGGTTGGCCTCGACGATCACCCCGTTTTCATCCACGGTGAAATAGCCCACGGGCGCGAAATCATACAGCTCCGCAAACCGGTCCCGGGACCGCTCCAGCGCCTCCTGGGCCGCGCGCAGCTCCTCGTTTTGAATCTCCAGCTCAACTTGATGCACCATAAGCTCATGGATCAGCTCCTCTGAATTTTTTGAGGACATCTCCCTTTTGAGTTCGAAATTCTTCCAGAGCTTTTTTTCCGCCTTTTTCCTCAGATCTTCGGATCGGCTATTCAAAAGGGTCCTTCCTTTCCGCCCTCAGCATCTCTAGAACCCCTTCCAGTTCCGGATGTTTTGGAGCCATACTCTCCAAACGATTTAGCGCACCGCCCACCCGCTTTTCCAGATCTCTATACCGCTTTTCCCAATGGGTCTTCTCCCTTTTCTGATCCGTAATATCCTCGAAAAAGGAGATAAAATGCCGCTGCCGGGTGCTGAAGACCGTCACCTTGTACCACCTCTCCAACTCTTCCATATAGGTTTCCAGCGTCACCGGTTCCGCGTCCAAAGCCACCTTACCAAAGGTCTCGAGCCAGGGGATCTTCATCTCTTTGAGCACCGGTTTCATCTCGCTCATCTTTTTACCGGCCACCATCTCCTTCTTCACATTGAAAAGTTTCTGGAACCGTTCGTTGACATCGATGCAGATGAAATCTTCCGATTTCTCCTGATCGTCCAGCAGGATACGGTGGTAGGCGATCTCATGGGGGATGTTTTCGAAAAAGGTCCGATAGAGATTTTCGCTCTCCTGAAGGCATTCCTGGGTCTTGATCTTATCGGTCACATCGATGAAGATGATGACGATCCCCTTGATGTAATTTTCCTTTGTCCGGTAGGGGTTTATTCGGAGCAGAAACCACTCCCCCTCCTGGCCCCGGACCTCCTTTTCAATGGGAACGAGGGTTTTCAAGACATTATTGACATCTGCGATAAAATCTTCATTGATGATGTTGTGGGTGATGTGGTTGATGGGCCGGCCCAGATCCATCTCCATGAGGTTGACGGTCCGGGTGATCGCGGGGGTGAATTTTCTTACAAGCAGTTCTTTATCCAGGAAAATAGTGCCGATATCGGTGCTGGCCAGCAGGTTGTCCATGTCGTCGTTGAGTTCGACAAGCTCCTGTATCTTGGCCTGATACTCGGCATTGACCGTGATCAGCTCCTCGTTGACCGACTGCAGCTCCTCGTTGGTGCTCTGCAGCTCTTCGTTGGAGGACATCAGCTCTTCATTGGTGGCCTGGAGTTCTTCGTTGGTGGTCTCCAGCTCCTCGATGGTGGCCTGGAGGTTCTCCCGGGTATATTGCAGCTCCTGATCCAGATCCTGAATCCGTTCTTCGCTATCCATGGATAGATCATAGGGTCTAACGGCCTGGGAGGGAAAGGCATCCTCGATAACTTCTTCAAAGGTGATCAGGGTGAGGCGCTGCTGGTACCGGTTCTTCTTCAGCGGAAGAACCTTCAGATTGAAGATCCGGGTCTCCTCCGCGTCTTTCACCTTGATATTGTTGTAAACTACCCCCTCGTTGTCCCGGGCCGCCTTGTGGATCGCCAGGCTGACGGTGGTGGAGAGATCCTTCCGCAGCAGGCTGATGAGATCGAAGTTGAACTCGCCCTTGGGGATCTTGAGGAACCGGTTGATATCGCCGAAGACGATCAGGGGCTTGTTCTCTTCGGTGATCGCGATGGCCGGCGGGGAATAGAGATCGATCATCGCATCCTTGACATCTTCGATGATCTTCTGCCGCATCTTGAAAGGGGGGTCATCCCGCTGCACCCGGTTTCTGGAAAAGAGATTGGGCACGCCTCCCAGCCCCTGCATATGGGAGGGCTTATCATCCGAGATATACCGAAATATCTTGCACCGATGATCGATGCTCTTGAAATGGGTGATCATATCCCCGACGGTCTCGCTGGAGCCGAGGAGCATATATCCGTTGGCGTTCAACGAGAACTGGAAAAAGGAGAGTACCTTCTTCTGCGCGTCCGGGTTCAGGTAGATGAGAAAATTTCTGCAGGAGACGAGATCGATCTTGTTGAAGGGCGGGTCCTTTATGGCATTGTGAACCGCGAAGATGACCATCTCCCGGATCTTTTTGGAGACCTGGAACCGGTTTCCGGTCTTGGTGAAGTACCGGTTGATCATCTCCGGGGGAACATCTGCCACGATGCTCTGGGTATAGATCCCCTCGCTCGCCACTGCTATGGCGTGCCGGTCAACGTCCGTGGCAAATATCTTCACATCATACTGCTTGTCGATGTTCTCCATGTACTTCTTCAGGAGCATGGCCAGGCTGTATGCCTCCTCTCCGGTGGAGCAGCCGACTGACCAGAAGCGGATGGAGCCGTTGTAGGGCTTGTCGTTCAAAATGGTCGGAATCACCTGATCTTCGATGATGTCGAAGACCTCGGTATCCCGGAAGAAGCTGGTGACGCCGATGAGCAGCTCCCGGTGGAGCGCGTTGAGTTCCTGGGGGGAGTCCTTGATGAAGTTGGCATAGTTTTCCAGGCTGCCGATCTGGTTGATGCTCATCCGCCGTTCGATGCGCCGGCTGACGGTGGTGAGCTTATACAGGGAGAAATCGATCCCGGTGCGCTCTTTCAGCAGCATGAAGAGATTGTTGGTGTAGTCATCTTTTTGGGGGGAGATGATCGGCTTCTCCCCCTTGCCCGAGGAGAAGGGGTGTTTGATATATTGCAGCAGCGTCTGAGGCATCTTCTCGGGCGGAAGGATGTAATCGACCAGCCCTGTGGAGATCGCGCTGCTCGGCATCCCGTCGAACTTGGCGCTAACCGAGTCCTGCACCAGGATCACCCCCCCCTTCTCCTTGATGGTGCGGATCCCCCGGGAGCCGTCCGAGCCGGTTCCTGAGAGGATGATTCCGATCGCGTGCTCCTCCTTGTCCTCGGCAAGGGATTTCAAAAAGATGTCGATGGGCAGATTGAGGCCCTGCTGCTCCTGCTCTATCAGCAGGAGTTTGCCCTTGTAGATCTTCAGGTTCTTTTTCGGCGGGATCAGATAGACATTGTCCGGAAGGACTTCGACATTGTTTTCGGCCCGATGGATCTTCATCTTCGAATGCTTGGAGAGCAGCTCCACCATCAGGCTCTTGTAGTCCGGAGAAAGGTGCTGCACCACCACAAAGGCCATGCCGCTCTTGTCCATCATGTTCTTGAAGAACTTCTCCAGGGAATCGAGCCCCCCGGCCGATGCGCCGATGCCTACGATAAAAAAGGGATCTCTTTCCCGCGTCACATTCATTTCTTCCGATTCCTGTGCCGGATGGTTCTTTGGATTGTTTGTGGCCGTATCCATTCTCTTCTCCCGTCTCTTCTGCCGAAAAACGGTCTTATCTGTTCATGCTGCGCTTTCTTCAGTGCTCTCCATTACCTCTCCCACAGGACTTTTTCCACGAGTTTCATGGATGACTCATTGATTGGGCCTTTAAATCGGTATTCCAGCGCTCTTTTCAGCATCTCCGGAAGGATCGCGCGCCTCTTTCCGGCAAGAACCGCAAGCGCGGCAAGGGCGCGATCCGAATCTTTGATTCCCATTTTTTTGAAATCAATTCGAATCACCTCTCCTGCACATTCGGGAAGGGTGAGATCTGCTGCAGCAATGACCATCCCATCGGGATTCAATGCATCAAAGACCTTCTTTCCCCGATCCACACCCTCCTGACCTACGGCAAGGATGATCTCGGGGCGATCGATTGCGGTATAGCCGATTTCGGATTCGGAGAGGATCACCTCGCTGATGGAGGGGCCCCGAAGCACCGTGATGTTGTACTCGTTCTTCTGGGTGGCGTTTAAGCCCGCAGTCATCGCGGCCATGCAGAGGATCTCTCCTGCGGTGATGATCCGCCCGCCCGCGCCGCCCAGAAGGAGAATCTCCTGCCGGTTTCGGGAGGGCGGGTCGAATTCGGCTTTGATGCTGGGGGGCGGGGAGGGGGCTTGCAGGGATGCTGCCTTTTCCCGATATGCCCCTCCATATTCGGCCCTCTGGTTTTCCTCGATGGCTCCGTCAAAGGTAGGCATCTTTGCCATCGATTCCTCGATGGTCTTTGGCGTCAGCCGGTTTTTCTTCGTATACCGGCCCGGACAGACCCCGTGGATGTCGAGAAGGGAAAAGCCATTGAATCGGATCGCCCCGGCCATCTTTTTTGAAAGTGTGTTGTCATAGGCCGAAGATCGGACAAGATAGGGCGCACCGGCCGCGGCCGCGATCCGGCAGGGGTCCACGGGCGGCTCCAGTTGATTGAGAAAGCCTGATCCCACCTGCGCGTCTGTTGGGGTGGTGGCCGAATACTGTCCCCCGGTCATGCCGAAGTTGAAGTTGTTCAGAATCAGCAGCGTGAGGTCGATATTTCTGCGGCAGGACGCCAGCAGATGCGCGCCGCCGATGCCGAGCCCCCCGTCGCCCATGGTGACGATGACCTTCAGTTCGGGCCGGGCCAGCTTGATGCCCGCGGCATAGGTGAGGGCCCTGCCGTGGAGCCCGTGAAAGGCATGGGTGCGGAAAAAGGTGTCAAAGAGGCCCGAACAGCCGATGTCGCTGACGATCGCGATCTCGTTTCCTGCCAGGTTCATCTCCTGAAAGGCTCTGTCCAGCGCGTGGGTGATCCGCTCGTGCGCGCATCCGGGGCAGAAGACCGGAGGGCGGTCTTTGTTGAGCAGTCCGGTCATGGTCTCTCTCCTTTCCGGTCCAGCAGATGGATAATCTGATCGGGCCGGATCAGCTTCCCATTCATCCCTCCGACAAAACCGATCTCTTTGTCCGGAAATACCCTTTGGATCTCACGCACATACTGCCCCAGATTCATCTCCGGAACCAGGATGCGGTCGAAATCAGTCCCAAATCTGCGGATCAGGGCTTCAGGAACCGGCCAGAGGGTTTTGAGGATCAGAAGAGAGACCGGGCAGTCGCTCTTTTCCCGCTGAAGATAGACCTCCTTTGCGGCCCTTGCTGTGACACCGTAGGCGATGATCAGGGTCTTGGCCCCTTTTGCGGGAAAGAAGTGGTGGAAGCTGAAGCTTTCAATCTCCTTTTCGATCTTCTCTTTGAGCCGATGCTGGGTTTCGGCGATGATCCCGGGGTCCGTGGTGATGTAGCCGTCGGGGCCGTGGGTGGAGGAGGTCTGCCGGGAGAGGATCTTTCCGCCGATGGGGGCAAATCCCGGAACCTGCTCCCCTTCTGACGGGGCAAAGGGAAGGTAGGGAGCCCCCTTTTCAGTGACAGAGTCCGGCGGAGCCTTCCGGTTACAGATCGCAGGAAGCTCAAGCCCCTGAATATCGAGACTCTCCCGGGTCAGCCCGATCTCCTTGTTGGAGGCGATAAAGACAGGGCAGCGGTAGATTTCAGCCAGGTTGAAGGCGTGCATCGTCAGCAGAAAGGAGTCGGCCGCGTCGGTCGGCGCAAGGACGATGACCGGCAGTCCACCGCTGCTGCCCCACTGGAGAAACTGGATATCGCCGTCCGCTCCCCGGGTGGCCGAGCCCGTGGAGGGGCCAAGGCGCTGGACATCGACGATCACGATGGGGATCTCTCCCGCGATGGCAAAGGAGATCTGCTCGCTGTAGAGGCTGATGCCGGGGCCCGATGTCGCGGTCATCGCCTTCAGGCCCGACATGGATGCCCCCAAACAGTAGCCGATGGAGGCGATCTCATCCTCCCCCTGCAGACAGATCCCGCCTGCAGGCGGCAGCAGAGAGAGCATGGTCGAATAGATGGAGGTGGCCGGGGTGATGGGGTATCCTGCAAAAAACCGGCATCCGGCCTTTATTGCACCGTAGGCAATCGCTTCGTTTCCGTCGATCAGTATCCGTCCCATAACTTCCTATATGTTTCGCATATCTGTCACAACCGATTCCACCAGCTTGCGGATCTCCCCCAGCCGGTGTTCGCTCATGGCCTCGAACCGGAGTACCAGCGCGGGCTGGGTGTTGGAGGCTCTCACCAGCCCCCAGCCGTCGTCGAAGAGCACCCGCACCCCGTCGATGTCGATGATCTCGTACCGCTTCATCAAATGGTTTCGGACCTTCGCCACCACGTCGAACTTCTCGCTGTCGGGGCAGTCGATCCGGATCTCGGGGGTGGTGAAGGTTTCGGGCACGTCTGCCAATAACTCCGAGATCCGCTTTCCGGTTGATGAGAGGATCTCCAGCAGGCGGCAGGCCGCATAGAGCGCGTCATCATAGCCGAGATACCGGTCCGCAAAGAACATGTGGCCGCTCATCTCGCCGGCAAACTCGGCCTTTTCCACCTTCATCTTCTCCTTGATCAGGGAGTGGCCAGTCTTCCACATGATCGCCTTCCCCCCGTGCTTTTCGATGTCGTCATATAAGGTCTTGGAGCATTTCACCTCGGAGATGAAGGTGGAACCGGGTTTTCTGGAGAGGATCTCCCGCGCGAAGAGGATCATCAGCCGGTCCCCGTAGATGATCTTTCCGGTCTCGTCCACCACTCCGATCCGGTCGCTGTCGCCGTCAAAGCCGATGCCCAGATCGAGCCCCTTCTCCCGGACCATAGCGATGAGATCCTGCATGTTCGCAAGCACTGTCGGGTCGGCCTCGTGGTTGGGAAAATCCCCATCCATGTCGCAGTAGAGATTTTCCACCCTGCATCCGAGCCGGTCCAGCAGCGGCAGGATGACAGGGCCTGCGGTTCCGTTGCCGCAGTCGACCCCCACCTTCAGCTTCTGCTCGATGGTGATATTTTCCACAAGATAATCTTCATATACCGCCAGAACATCCTCCTCATAACGAATCCCGGTTCCCTGGGCATACCGGTTTTCATGGATGATCTGCAGCAGCCCCTTGAGTTCCTCGCCGTGAACCGAATCGAGGCCGTGGCAGATTTTAAAGCCGTTGTACGCCTTTGGGTTATGGCTTGCTGTCACCATGACGCCGCCGTGGGTCTTCAGGTGGTGAATCGAGAAGTAGAAGACCGGTGTGGGGCAGATGCCGATGTCAATGACATCACACCCGGTTGAAAGGAGCCCTGTTGTCAGATTTTGCGCATATGATTCTGATGTTGTTCGGCAATCCCTGGCCAGGGAAAGGGTTTTGCATCCCCTTCCTTTTAAAAGGGTTCCGATGGCCTTGCCGAGGGAGATCACATCCTCCTCGTTCATATCTTTTCCCGCGATCCCGCGGATGTCGTACTCTCTGAAGATTTCCGGGTTCATTTTTCCTCCTTTTGGATGATCGACTTTCGGATGACCGACATTCGGATGAGCGACTTCCGGATGCCCGACTTCCGGATGACCCACATTCTAACTTCCGAAGATAAGGACAGCAATCCCCAGCAGCCAGCAATAGGGGGCAAAGAGATGAAGCCTTCCCTGTCGAATCAGATAGAGCAGGAAGACCAGAGCCAGATAGCCGGTGACTGCGGCCGTCAATGTGCCTAAGATGACCTGTGCGTTCAAAGCGGCAAACCCATGCTCAAGATTCTTTATCGCAAGGAGTTCCGCGCCGATAATGGCCGGGATGGAGAGCAGAAAGGAGTAGCGGGCCGCGGCTTCACGACTCAACCCCAGAAAGAGTGCAGCAGAAATTGTGGAGCCGGCGCGGGAGATTCCCGGCAGGATGGCCAGCCCCTGAACCGTGCCGATGATGAGCGCGTTTTTGGGGGAAATCTCCACCATTCGTTCTCCCTGTTTGGAGACATACAGCGTCAGCCAGAGGATCGTTCCTGTGATCAGCAGCATACAGCCCACCAGGAAAAGAGAGGAGAAGAGACGGTCTGCGATCTCATGGAAGAGCAGCCCAATAATGGCTGTGGGAACAGAGCCGATGACGATCATGGCGGCAAGACGAGTTCCCTCGTTTGACCATCTTCCTTTTGGCTTTTCCTCAGAATTTTTTTCATGGCCATTTGCACTGCCCAAAGGTTCATCTTTCAACGGCTCTTCGGATAGACTCTCCGGATGCTTCCGGGTAAAGATCGACATCAGCGATCCCAGAATTGTGAGAATATCTTTTCGGAAGAAGAAAATCACAGCCGCCAATGTCCCGACATGGAGACTCACATCAAAGAAGAGTTCCGGCTCCTCTATCCCGAAGAGTTTCTGAAAGATCACCAGATGGCCGGAGCTGCTCACCGGCAGAAACTCCGTCAACCCCTGAATCAGCCCCAGCATCACCGCCTGTATCGTATTCATTCTCGGTATTGTCTATCCTTTCACCACAGCAATCGGTTTGAGCTTTGCCACTTTTTTCGATATCCCTGCCCCGTGGACCACATCCACCACATCCGCGATATTTTTGTAGGCATCGGGCATCTCCTCTGCCAATGTCCCCCGGCCGGTCCAACTGACCAGAATTCCCTTCTCCTCCAGTTCCCGGTGGATGGCCCTTCCCTTGGCCGCCTTTTTCGCGGCCTTCCGGCTCAGGACCCGGCCCGCGCCGTGACAGGTGGAGCCGAAGGTCTGCTCCATCGCCTTTTCGGTCCCCACCAATATATAAGAGGCCCTTCCCATGTCTCCGGGGATGATGATCGGCTGCCCCGTGCTCTTGTAGAGATCGGAAAGGGAGGGATGGCCCGCGGGAAAGGATCGTGTGGCCCCTTTTCGATGGACGCAGAGGTTCCGCTTTTTTCCGTCCACGGTATGCTCCTCCTTTTTGGCGATGTTGTGGCAGAGATCATAGAGAAGCTTCATGCCAAGGCTTTTTGGCCCTATGCCGAGCACATGGTAGAAGACCTCTTTGGCATGGTGCATCAGGATCTGTCGATTGGCCCACGCGTAATTGGCCGCGCAGGCCATGGCCCTGAGATACCGCTGCCCCTCACGGGACTGGATCATCGCGTACGCGAGCTGCCGGTCCGGAAGATCGATGCCCAAAGTCTTTACATGGCGGTTCATGATGGCCACGAAATCCTCGCAGACCTGATGGCCAAAGCCTCTGGAGCCGGAATGGACCATCAACGTCACCCCGTTCTCAAAGAGGCCGAAGGCTCGGGCCCGGTCAGGATCATAGATTTCTTCCACCACCCCCACTTCCAGAAAATGGTTCCCCGAACCCAGAGTTCCGAGCTGATTTTTCCCCCGCTCTAAAGCCCGATCGCTCACCTCATCCGGGTCCGCATAGGAGAGGCATCCTCCCTCTTCGGTCCGCTCCGGATCCCCATCCTCGCCAAAGCCGTTTTTCACGGCCCATCGGCTCCCCTCCTTCAGCACCCGCTTCTGCTCCGATGCGGTCAGTTTCACCGATCCGGTCACGCCCAGACCCGAGGGGACATTGGCAAAAAGCCCATCCACCAGATCCTTGAGCCGGGGCCGGACATCTTTCTCCGTAAGATCGGTTGTGGCCAGGCGAACCCCGCAGTTGATATCGAAACCGACACCGCCCGGAGAGACCACCCCTTCATCCCAGTCAAAGGCCGCAACTCCGCCGACAGGGAAACCATATCCCCAGTGAATATCGGGCATGGCCAGAGACGCGCGGACAATCCCGGGCAGCATCGCCACATTGGCCACCTGCTTCAATGCCTCATCCTTCAATATATCGGAGAGCATCTTTTGGCTGCTGTAGATCTGCCCCGGCACAAGCATGTTTCCGGTTTTGGGCAGCTCCCAGCGATACTCATCGATCTGTTCTAAATCGGTCATGGGATGCCTCTGCCTCCTTTATACATCGAAGATCGTCTGGAAGATCCTTTTCAAACCCCCGGATGCCGAAATCGGCCGTATGTTCGATCATTTCGTATCCCATACTTTTCCCCTGCAGCGCTCTTTTCTTCAGAACCCCACCGGGTTGTCCGAACCCCTTTCCCTCTCCTACGCCCATTACCGAACTTGTATGCGTACCCTTTTTCAAAAGCAAAGGCAAGAGGAAGATCATGGGAAGGCTTGGGTCAATTTTTTTTTACCCCGAAAAAAGTGTAGCACAGCACCTGAAATCTATAAAGGATATCTTGGTAAACTTCTGAATTACTGTCATATGATTTCCAAAATCAGCGGGTGGTCATTCAGTGTGCAGTTTTAAAGGGAGTCTTTTCAAGATTTTTTTACATGTTCTCCGGGGATAAACTAGGGTCAATGCCTTATGGTATGCGGGCCTTTTTGGCGATATAGTGTACTTAAAAGATCGAACGGAAGAACATTTGACCAACCCAAGAGAAAAGAAAGGAGATTTTTCAATGCCGAAAGAAATGAAAGATGCCAAAAAAGGCGGAGATGATCGTGTCAAAGAGATGAAGAAGGAACAGCAGGAGAAGATGGATAAGGGGAACGTCAAAGAGGCCCATGAGTATCCCGAGGCCAAGGGAGATACCAGCAAGGACGTACCGGCCGGAACCTGATCCTCTGTTTTAGAATGTAAACGTACCTTTTCCCCCTGATGTTCTGATTTTCCCCAGTCAGAACATCCCCTGACGCCCCTTGCGGAGCGCTCGAGTGACCTCGACGCCCTGTGGGGGGCGTTTTTTTAGTTTTTGATCCCCTCCCCGAGCATCTCTGTGGCATGGTCCAGGGTGGCCTGGGTCATCCGGTTGCCGCCGAGCATCCGGGCAATCTCTTCCACCCGTTCTCTTTTTTCCAGGGGCTCGATGTCGGTGCGGGTTCTCCCCTCGATCACCTGTTTGGCGATCCGGAAATGTTGGTCCCCGAACTTTGCGATCTGGGCCAGATGGGTGATGCAGACCACCTGATGGTAATTGGCCAGAAGCGCAAGTTTCTCACCCACCTTTTCCGCAACGCTTCCGCCGACCCCCGCATCCACCTCGTCAAAGATCAGTGTCTCCACCGATTCCGTCTCCACCAGAATCGCTTTCAACGCCAGCACCACCCGGGAGAGTTCTCCGCCCGATGCAATCGATGCGAGCGGCTTCAGCTCTTCTCCCACATTGGGCGCAATGGAAAAGGCGACTTTATCCTTTCCCTCTTTGCCGATCCCGTTTCCCTCTTCGGTCTTCAATGCGCTATCTGTATTCTCCTGCGCCGGCAGGGGAGAAAAGAGGATTTCAAAGCGGGTGCGGGGCATCTTCAGATCCTCCAGCTCGGCCACCACCTTTTCGGAAAGGATCTTTGCAGCCTTTTTCCGCTGCTGGGAAAGCTTTTCTGCCAGTTCGATCAGCCTTTTCCGCTGGAGTTCAATGGCTCTATCTGCCGCTTCGATCTCCTGATCGATATTTTCGATGCCGGCAAGCTCGGCCTCAATTTTTTCAAGATGATCGAAGACCGATTCCAGAGAGCCGCCGTATTTGCGTTTGAGGCGGGTGAGCTTATCGATTCTGGAGGCCACCTCTTCCAGCCGGCGGTCATCCATCTGCAGGGTATTCAAATAGTCACGCAGCTTCTCTACGATATCTTCGACCCGAAACGCGGTATCCGCGATGGCCTCGGCATTGGAAAGCAGGGATTTATCGATGGCGGCCGCCTTCTCCATCTCCCGACCCACCGCTGTCAGTTGGGGAAAGATCGCCTCCTGGGCATCATAGAGTGTATCAACTGCCCCGTAAACGGAGCGGCAGAGGCTTTCGCCGTTCTTCAGCCGAAGCCGCTCCTCTTCCAGGGCTTTGTCCTCATCTTCACGGATGTCGGCCGAAGTGATCTCCTCCCACTGAAACTGAAGGGTCTCCATCTGCTCCCCCAGATGGGCCTGCTTTGCCAGCAGATCCTTCCGGTTCCGGATCAGGGGGAGAAGCGCTTTGTGGGCTTTGCCGACCTTCTCCCGAAGGGGCAGAGTATCTGCAAACCGATCCAGGATCTCGAGGTGCTGATTCTCGTCCAGCAGCCCCTGATGCGCGTGCTGGCCCGATATGCTCGCGATGTTTTCGGTCAGTTGTACAAGTTGGCGCAGGGTGGAGAGCCTGCCGTTGATATAGACCTTGTGCCGGTTCGTGTTCGAGATCACCCGGCGGATGATGAGGCCCTCTTCCGGGTCCGCATCCATCTCCTGAAGGAGCTTTGCGGCCGGGCCTTCCGCGCGGATTTCAAAAAGCGCCTCCAGCTCTGCGGTATCGGAACCGGTGCGGATCATCTTATCCGAGGGCCGTCCCCCCAGCAGCAGATTTACAGCATTGATAATGATCGATTTTCCTGCGCCCGTCTCACCGCTTAAGATGGTCAACCCATTTTCAAAGCGGATGCGCAGGTCATCGATGATGGCAAAGTTTTTTATGGCGAGTTCTCTGAGCATATTCTATCAACTGCCGATCTTCTGATTCATCAGAGGACGCGGCCAAAGGATTTTTCAAGATCCCGGGTTGTAAAGCGAACCCAGGTGGGTCTTCCGTGGGGGCAGTGGGAGGGGATTTCACAGGTCTCCAACTGCTCCAACAGCGCTTTCATCTGCGTGTGGGTCAAGGGCTGATGTGCCCGGATCGCGCCGTGGCAGGCCATGAGCATGATCGACGCCTCGATGGCCCTTTCCATCCCATCGTCTCTGGATTGATCCAGCTCCGCGAGCCGTTCGGCAATGGCCGTGATCAGGGGGCGGACCGGACCATCCCCCATGATCGCGGGAACCGCTTTCACTGCAATTGTGGACCCGCCAAAGGGCTCGATCTCCAATCCGGCTTCGGCAAGAGCGGGGATCATCTCCGCCAATGCACCAGCCTCCCTGTGGCTCAGGTCGATGGTCTCCGGAATCAAGAGCCGCTGGGAACCGCCCCCACCTGCACCGGAAAGCTTTCTTTTCAGCCCTTCGAAGATGATCCGCTCATGGGCCGCATGCTGGTCGATCAGCACCAGTCCGTCTTCGGATTCACAGAGGAGATAGGTTCCTTTGAGCTGGCCGATGAGCTGCAGGGAATCGATCCGGGGCCGGGGCCAGAGAGGACTCTGCTCCCGATTTTTCTCCCGATTTCGAGCCGGTTTTTGCTCTGGTTTTTGCTCCGGTCTCAGCTCTGGGGGAGGAGAAAGATCTCTTTTTTCAAATCCCGGAGAAGGGGAGGGGAAGCCGGAACCGGCCTCAGATATCTGAAAAGGATCGGATTCATCCCCTGTTTCCCCTGTTTCACCTGTTTCACCTGTTTCACCTGTTTCACCTGTTTCACTTGTTTCACTTGTTTCACTTATGGCTGCCTGCTGTGTCGATTTCTCTCTTTCCCAAGGGGGAAGATCATCAGGGGGAGATGTCGATCTCTTTTCGATGCCGGTTTTGGAAGATAAGGGGCGATCTGCAAGGGCAAGGGCTTTTGAAACCGCCCGGACAACCGTATCATGAACCTTTGGCGGATGGGAAAAGCGAACTTCGCTCTTGGTCGGATGGACATTGACATCCACGGCCTCCGGATTCAGGTCGATGAAAAGAACCGCTACCGGAAACTGCCCCTTCATCAGCCGGCCCTGATATCCCCGGCTCAGCGCGTGAACCAGGGTTCGATCCCGCACATATCGGCCATTGACATAGAGATAGATCCCCCGGGCAGTGGTGCGGTTGATATGGGGCGGCGCGATCCAGCCTCTGATCCGAACCTCGTTTTCCTCCTCTTCCAAGGGCCAAAGATGCTTGCCGATCTCCTGCCCCAGCAGGTCGGCTGCACGAGTTTGGGGGGCATCGGAGGGAATGAGATGCTTGATCTCCTTTCCGTTGTGGCGAAGGATGAAGCCGACATGGGGCCAGCCCATGGCCACGGCCGAAACCGTATCTGTGATATGGCCCATCTCGGTGGAGATCGTCTTCAAAAACTTCCGCCGGGCAGGGGTATTGTAGAAGAGCTGGCTCACCTGGATCATGGTTCCCCGGGGCGCACCGATGCGGTTGACGTTCTTCAGGGTTCCGCCACGCATCTCGATCCGGGTGCCGGCCGAAGATCTGCCCTCTCCGGTCTCCATAACGAAATGAGATACCGAGGCAATGCTGGGAAGGGCCTCCCCCCGAAAGCCCAGGGTATGGATCGCAAAAAGATCGGAATCGTTGCGGATCTTGCTGGTGGCGTACCGCTCGATTGCCAGCAGCGCATCATCGTGGCTCATACCGTGCCCGTTGTCGGTCAGTCGGATCAGAGAACGGCCCCCTTTTTCCACTTCAATGATGATCCGGCTGCTCTCGGCATCCAGCCCATTCTCCAGAAGCTCCTTGACCACCGATGCGGGACGCTCCACTACCTCGCCGGCCGCGATCCGGTTGGAAAGGCTTTCCGGAAGAATCTGTATTCGGGACATGCTTCTATGTCACTATAATTCGCTCTTCTGAGAGAGAGTCCGGGTCAGAAACTCCGCATCCTGGGGGGAGAGATTGTACTTGCTGCAGGCCTCTTCGAGCAGTTCTGCCTGAGATTTACTCGAGCCGTACTGCCGCTCTTCGGTGATCCATTTGACCGCTTTTCGCAGATTTTCGCCCTTTGGCTGTACTGTTGCCATGATTTACGTCTCACTTTCCCGGAGAGATCTCCGGTTTTTTTAAACTGTAATCTGTTGCTTTTTCATAGTTGTACGCGATCTTCAGCAGGATCCCTTCATCGAAATGGCGGCCCAGGATCTGAAGGCCGATGGGAAGCCCTTCCCCGGAAAATCCGCAGGGGACCGAGATTCCGGGAATGCCGGCCAGATTGGCTGAAAGCGTAAAGATATCAGACAGATACATATTGAGGGGATCATCGGTCTTCTCCCCGATGGGAAAGGCCGGAGAAGGGGCCACGGGGGCCAGGATCGCGTCGCACCCTTTCAGTGCGTTGTTGAAATCCTCCCGGATCAGGGTCCGCACCTGGGAGGCCTTGCCGTAGTAGGCATCGTAATAGCCGGCCGAAAGGCTGTAGGTTCCTATGATGATCCGGCGCTGCACCTCGGGGCCGAACCCTTTGGATCGGGTGCTGCAGTACATGGGCAGAAGACCCGCGCCGGTGTCATTCCGGAAACCGTATCGAACCCCGTCATACCGCGCCAGATTGGAGCTGGCCTCACAGGGCGCGATCACATAATAGACAGCGACCACATATTTCGTATTGGGCAGTGAGACAGGAACCTGCACCGCGCCCAGCTTTTCGATGGTCTCGATGGCCCCTCTTACGGCCTTTTCCACATCCGGGTCCAGTCCCTGGATCTCGAAGTACTCCCGCGGAATCCCCACTCGAAGGCCCCGAAGCCCCTCCTCCAAAAATCCGCTATAATCGGGAACCGGTTCGGGAACCGATGTGGAATCTCTTGGATCATGGCCCGCGATCAGATTCATCAGGAGCGCGGCATCGGGAACACTTTTGGCAAGCGGCCCGATCTGATCCAGAGAGGAGGCAAAGGCGACCAGCCCGTATCGGGAGACCCGGCCATAGGTCGGCTTCAAGCCCACCACACCGCAATGGGAGGCCGGTTGGCGAATCGAGCCCCCGGTATCGGTTCCCAGGGCGCCGATGCACATGTCTGCCGCGACCGCGGCTGCGGAACCGCCGCTGGAGCCGCCCGGAATCCTGGTCCGGTCCCAGGGGTTGCGGCAGAGCTTGAAGGCCGAGTGCTCGTTGGAGGAGCCCATTGCAAACTCATCCATATTGGTCTTGCCGAGAATCACCCCGTCCTCTTCTAAGATCCGTTCGATGACCGTTGCATTGTAGGGGGGGATGAAATTCTCAAGTATCTTGGACCCGCAGGTGGTGCGGATGTTCCGGGTGCAGAGAACATCCTTTACAGCAAGGGGGATGCCGGTCAGCGGCGCTGCGGTTCCGGCCGCAATCCGCAGATCCGCCTTTTCTGCAGCCTTCAATGCCTTCTCCTCCGTCACCGTCAGATATGCACCGATACCGTCATCTGTCTCCCGGATCCGGTCCAAAACGGCCCGGGTCAGTTCAGTGGACGTGATTTCCTTTTTCTGCAGCAGGTTCCGCGCCTCATTCAGCGTCAGTGTATAGAGTTTCATGGGCTCTTTTTGCTCTCTTCCTATCCAAAAAACCGGATCAGATGACCCGGGGAACCAGAAAATGTTCTTCATCGCTTTGGGGCGCGTTTTTCAGCGCAGCATCCCGATCCAGATGATCCTTTACAACATCCTCCCGAAAGGCATTGGTGAGGCTGATGGCATGGGAAGTCCCGGTAACGCCCTCGGTATCAACCCCCTGGAGGGTATCCACATATTCCAGCACGGTTCCGATCTGTTCGGAGAATCTTTCCACAGCCTCTGCATCGAGATCGAGCCGGGCCAGTTGTGCCACATGGAGCACTTTGGTGGTCGTGATCTTCATCGCCTGATTTGTCCTTCTTCTGTCTGATTTTTTCTATTCATCTCTGCCGACAATGATCGGGGCAAAGCCCTCTTTTTTCAGTCGATCCAGCGTCTTTTGCGCATCGGACTTCGAGGAGAATGCGCCGACTTGGACCCGATGCCAGATTCCTTTGCCGTGAATCAAAGCCCGGATAGATTCTGCCCGATATCCCTTCTCCTGTAGGTGCGCGATCATGTTTTTCGCCTCTTCGGTCAGCTTGAATGAGGCCACCTGAAGCGTGTATCTGCCCCGATTCCCTCTGGCGGCACTTGACGGAGAGGCTGTCACGGGCACTGTGCCGGAAACATCGGCCGGCTTTGGGGAGACAGGGGCCTGTTTGGCCGAAACGCGCTCCCTTTCATTTCCGGACGGCCTTTGGATCTCTCTGGAGATATGAGCCGGCTTTTTCATCAATGGCCTCTTGTTCTCCACCGGCCCTTGGGGATCTTCTCCCGGGTCGTCGCGGTCCCGTGAACGATCCCAAGCCTCGCTCAAACCATCTTCAATCGATTCCCCCTGCACCGCAGAGTTTCCCTCGGCTTTCCCCTGCACCACAGAGTTTCCCTCGGCTTTCCCCTGCACCGCAGAGTTTCCCTCCGCTTTCCTCTTCACCGCAGAGTTTCCCTCCGCGATCTCCTCCTCGATAAAGGGTTGAAGATCATCCGGAGAGGGAACGATGGGGGTGAAGTCGATCTCCGGGTGGCTTTGGTTATCCTTGAGCCGTTCATGGAAATAGAGATCCGACGGCTCCGGCAGTCCTGAATGGCCCGATGATGCCCCCGACTCCATCCTTTTGATCAGGGTTTCCTGATCCTCTTTTTTAAGCGCGGCCAGCTTATCCTGGATCTTGTTCCGGATCTCGGGGATATCGAATTGGACCGGCACCGTTCCCCTTCCCACCAGTACGCCAAGCGCGAACATCCAACAGGAGATGAAAAGGGTCAATCCCCATCTGGCAAGCCCTTTTTTCAGCGACCCGTCCCCGGACCGATTCTCCCGGTGCCGGTGCCGAAGACCGTTTTTGGCCATGAATCCCTTTTACATCTTTTCAGGGGCCGAGACCCCCAAAAGGGAAAGTCCGTTTCGTATCACCTTTCGAACCGCAGCCACAAGGTAGAGCCTTCCCGCGATCAGCAGCGGACTCTCATCCATCAGCACCCGGTGCTTATTATAGTAGGCATGAAAGGCCGTTGCAAGGGACATGAGAAAATAGGTGATCCGGTGGGGCTCCAGATTTTTTGCACTCATCTCCACGGTCTCGGGATACCGGGACATGAGTTTGATCAGCCCGATCTCCTCCGGTTCGACCAGAAGCCGCACCGCATCCTCCTGCCACTCAATGGTTGAAATCAGCCCTCTTTCCACGCCTTTTTCAATGATGCTCGAGATCCGTGCGTGGACATACTGGACATAATAGACAGGATTGTCGTTGGTCTGCTGCCTGGCCAACTCGAGATCGAAGTCGAGGGGGCTTTCATAGTGGCGGGTCAGAAAGAGAAATCGGGCCGCATCCCGGCCCACCTCGTCCACGACTTCCTTCAATGTGACAAATTGGCCGGCCCGGGTTGACATGGCCACAGGGGTTCCGGCCCGGAGAAGATTGACGAGCTGCACCAAAATCACATGGAACTGTTCGTCACTTTTCTGTCCGGAAGCCTCGATGGCAGCCCGCATCCGGGGGATATAGCCGTGGTGGTCCGCGCCCCAGACATCGATCACCCTATCGAATCCCCGCTCGTATTTATCGATATGGTAGGCGATGTCCGAAGCAAAATAGGTGGTCTGGCCGTTTCCCCGCACCACAACCCGGTCCTTTTCATCGCCGTAGTCGGTGGTCTTGAACCAGAGCGCGCCCTCTTTCTCATAGACCAGCCCCCGATCTTTCATGGCCGCAAGGGTCTTTTCCACCTTTCCCTCGTCGTAGAGGCGCTGTTCGCTGAACCAGCGGTCGAACCTGACACCGAAATCGGCAAGGTCGGTTTCGATGCCTTTGAGGATCTGTTCCGCGGCGTACCGGGCGCAGGCGAGAACCGCCTCATCTTCGGGCTCTGAAAGCATGCTTTCTCCGTGCTTTTGCCGGATCTCTCCGGCGATCTCTTTGATGTAGTCGCCCTGATAGCATTCGTCCGGAAAGGGTGGATTCTGTCCCAGCAGCTCCTTGTACCGGATAAAGACCGACAGCCCCAGTGTCCGGATCTGGCGGCCCGAATCGTTGATATAGTACTCCTTTTGCACATCATAGCCGCAGAAGCCGAGGATGTTGGCCACACTGTCTCCCACGGCCGCACCTCTTCCGTGCCCCACATGGAGAGGGCCGGTCGGATTGGAGCTGACATACTCCACCTGGTATTTGATCCCCTTGCCCATATCCGATGCACCGTATCTGTCACCTGCTTCATGGATCTCTTTCAGCCGGGGCAGCCATGCCTTTGGATGGATGAAGAAGTTCAAAAAGCCAGGGCCTGCAATCTCTGTCCGATCGATAATAGACTCTGGATCTTCTATATGGTCGATAATGATCTGCGCGATCTTTTTCGGGGCCATTTTCTGGATCTTTGCCATCACCATCGCGATATTGGTGGAGAGATCCCCGTGGGTTTCGATCCTGGGCGTTTCGATTTCAATGGGAGGCCACTCGGATGAGGCGAGGGCGCCAGCCTCATGCGCCCGATCGAGGGCTTCTGCAATACAAATTCGAATTTTCGGTTTCATTTTCTGGTGCAATCCATTATAAATTTGATAAAAGAATTAAATGTAGAATGTTTTGCGGTACAAGTCAAGAACGTTTGCCCATCGGAGATCAGAGATATCCTGCATCGCGGGGATGTCTTGCAAAATGACGCACCAGAAGGGAGGATTTGGAATGGAGATCATCACCCATCAGAAGATCGACCGGAATCTCTGCGGAACCCCCATCGAGCTGAAGCAGGGGTTTGCACGGGTGGAATTGAAGACAACGGAAGTGATGGCCGCAGATGACAAGGGGCTGGTTCACGGCGGATTCATCTTCGGCCTGGCCGACTATGCAGCCATGATCGCGGTCAACCACCCTCTGGTGGTGCTGGGCGGAGCCCAGGTGAAATTTCTGAAGCCGGTGCGGGTCGGAGAGAGCGTGACCGCAACCGCTGAGATCACAAAGATCGAAGGGAAAAAGAATGTTGCCGCAGTCTCTGTGGAAAAGGCGGACCGGACAACGGTCTTCAGCGGGGAGCTGACCTGCTTTGTGCTGGACAACCATGTGCTGGACCACTGAAAGAAGCCGCGGCGAGGCGAGTCCGGTTCATCCGGTCCGACCGCGTCCACTCAGTCAACTGCGTCCACTCAGTCCACTCAGCCAACTCAGCCAACAAAAGCTACCCCCCAATAGCCGACATCCGGCCATTCACCCGCTCCCCCTTTTCCGCCAGGTGATGCCGGAGAGGCTTGAAGAGAACAGCCTCCAGAAAGCCTTTTGCCAGCTCCATATCGGTTGCGCCCTCTCTTAGCAGGGATTTGAGATCGATCTCCCGGTCATGGAGCAGGCAGGGCCGCAGACGGCCCCGTGCAGTCAGCCGAAGCCGATTGCACTGGCCGCAGAAGTGGTGGCTCATGGGCTGGATCAGACCGATCTCTCCGGGGGCATTCTCATACCGGTATCGGACCGCAGGGCCGTCAAGGCTTTCCTGTTCCACGGAGATCAGCTTTCCCACAGAAGAAATCCTTTGGATGATCTCATCTGCCGAGATTCGGCCCCCGGCCGAAGCAGAATCGCCGATGGGCATATGTTCGATAAAGCGGATGTGGAAGGGGTATTTCAATGAAAGCCTCGCCAGATCGATGAACTCATCATCATTTATCCCTTTCATGGCGACCGCATTGATCTTGATCGGGGAAAAGCCGAGCGCATGTGCGGCCATGATCGCTTCCCAGACCTTATCAAAACTGTTCTGTCCCGTTATCCTTGCAAATTTTTCCGGAATCAGGGTGTCGAGGCTGATATTGAGCCTGCGGATGCCGGTCTCTTTCAACCCCTCCAGGTGTTTCATCAGGAGTACGCCGTTGGTGGTAAGGGAGATCTCTTTGATGCCCCCGATCCCCGACAGCTCACGGATGAAGGTTAAAAGATCCTTTCGCACCAAAGGCTCTCCGCCCGTCACACGGATTTTTGAGATGCCCAGTTCTGCACCGATTCTCACCAGGCGCAGGATCTCCTCATACCGAAGCACCTCTTCGTGGTTCAGCTTTGGGGGGATTTCACCCCCACGGCGGGGGGCGCAGTAGAGACAGCTCAGATTGCACCGGTCCGTAACCGATATCCGCAGATAATTGAGATGGCGGTCATACCGGTCCACCAGTCGATTCTTTTCCGAAAAGCTCATGGGATCTATCCGGGAAGCCGAGTGACGAGAAATTCGTCTTTTTTCGATTCTTCAGACGCGGGTTCGGGTGAGGACTTCACCTTATTGAGATCCGGAAGCCCATTGAGCTGCTCGAAGAATTTCCCATGCACCGAACAGGTGCTTCCCTCCCGGTGGAAGACCGCGACCACGGTTCCGTCCTGATCCATCTCGTAATCCCTGCCATTGATGGGCAGCACCATCTTTACATTGAAGTTTCCGCCCACCAGCGGATGGCGGATCGATTCGGAAAGGTTGACCAGAAAAGCGATTCCCCCGGCCGAGATGTCCTGGAGATTTCCCCGAAGCCGCTTTCCCTTGTACTCCTTTTCAAAAACCTCTCCGGGAATATCCATAAACTGCACCGAGACCTTGGCCGTAATCACGGCCCGGGTATGGACGCGGCGATTCATGCCATACTCCTGGATCACCTCCAGAACATTTCCCCGCTGCTGGGAATATTCGTGCAAGGCTTTTGCCAGTTCCGGGAACTTTTCCGTCAGCGCTTCGAAATCGGCCTTTTCGATGAATTGGAGCCTCGAGCTGGTGACAGATCTCAATGCCGTGGTCGTCACCGTGTCGGAAAAGAAGCTTTCGATGCCGGCAATGTCTCCGGAGTGAAGGGTCTTGACCCAGATCTCCTCCCCCTCCTGATCGTAGGCAAAGACGAGCTTTCCCTCCTGAATGAAATAGAGGTGGCGGTTGATAGTCCCCTGTTTGTATATCAGATGCTCCTTGCCGAATCGGATTTCATGGAATAGATCCGTAAGCGCCTTGAAAGCTTCGCGGGAGAGCATATCCTGAAGATCTGACCAGATGTTCATAAGTCCTTTTCTCTGGTTGATGTCCTTTAACAGGTGTTTGTTCTTCTCGTTGATCAGGATGATCGCACCGGCTGCCGCAGCTCTCACCCGCTCGTTGTACTCGATTCCCTCCATGCCCCGGTCATAGGTATCCAGAATCTGATTGAGAACCGGAAGCCCGTCGATGGAACCAATGCGGCCCAATGATTTGCAGAGTTCTTCCGCGACATCGGAATCGACCACCGAAGGCGCGTTGGTGACCGCTTTCAGCAGGGCAACCAGGGGGGAGACCGATTTTTCCGTGCCGATCTCTCCCAATACCTTTATAACGTCCCATTTAAGCCGTTCATCAGCATCGGTCAGCAGATCCAGAACAATATCCTCTGCGCCTTTTCCCCCGAGCTTCCGGATGCTGTAGAGGGTTTCCCGCCGGACCCGAAGATCCCGATACCGGAGCAGGGGCCTAAGGGTCTCCATGTGTTTGGGATCTCCTGTCCTTCCCAGCAGAAGGATGAGGTTTCGCAGAAAATACCAGGGCTCCTCCTCCTTCAATGAACCGGTCAGTTGGGTCGAGCCGTGTTTGCCGATATAGGAGAGCACCTGAAGGATGCGGTTTCGCTCGTTGCGGCAGTTGCTCTCTTTGAGCATTTCCAGCAGTTGACCTGTAGAGGCGTTTCCCAGATAGACCAGGGTATCGATCGCCTCCTTCCGGCTGTTGTTCTCATTGTCGCGGAATTCCGACAGCAGGGCATCCATCACCCCGGGGGACCGGGCAATGTTGTCCAGAATCTGTCCGCAGAGGTTGCAGAGAGTCTCTTTTTTGTTGAGCCTTCCGTCATAGATGATGTAGAAGGTCTCCAGAATATGGTTTGAATGGGAAAAACGACCCTGGGCAATGAGATGCTGCGCGATCTGCTGGAGCTGGTGGCAGATTCTTTCATAGGCCACATCCGGATCGGTCTCCAAAATGATCCAGACGACCAGTTTGTGGGAGAGGCGAAGGCTGATCCCGGTCATCCCGGCTTCGAGCAGGTCCTCTCCGATACAGATCAGCGCCTTCAGGATCTGGGGCTGAAAGATCCGATTCTCGCTCAACAGCCCTTCCCCCAGGCGATCGATCATCCCTTCCGCCATTTCAGCCTGGCCTGCAGCAAAAACCTCGGCCACCCATTCGGGCAATCCCTCCATGGCCGTTTCATCCTTTAGCAATTCACCATCGCCGCGGATGAACCGGATGATCTTTTCGGCCTTGCTGTTCTCCATCTTCTGATGTCTCTCCTTTGCCTATCCTCAATGGGCTTTTTTCTGTTGTGCCCGATTTTCCCGAATGCTCTCCAGCGCGGATGTCAATCCGTTGCGGATCGCTTCGCCATCCCCTTTTTCGATCACCCGCGGCTTCCGCTTCTGCTCCAAAATCTCTTCTATCGGGGCGGCGGCCTCGACCGATCCGATGCTTTTGAGGGCATTGCAGATTTTCAGGGCAAGTTCGTCTCTCACCTCTGATGCGGCAAGCTCTTCGGATTCAAAGAGCCGGAGCAGGGGCTGAACCGCCCCTTTTTCCTTCCATGTCCCCACCATTCCCACTACATTGAGTTTCAGCCGATCATCGATGCGGGGCAGTGCGTCGAGCACCTGTTTGCGGCTCTCTTCTCCGCCGAAATGGAAGAGGCTGTTCAATGTCTCCCGCTTAACCCGGTCATCCGGGTAATCGAGAAAGGGTTGCAGGGTCTTTACATGGGATTCATTGCCCACCTTGCCCAAAAGAAGTATGAGATTGCGGATGTAATACCAGGGGATCTCCGGTTTTTCGATCTCCTGCTCCATTGCCGGAACCGCAGAGACGCCGATGCCGTAGATGACCCGCAGGATTCGGGATCGCTCGGTTCGGGATTCGCTCTTCCTGAGCCGTTCCAGGAGCCGATCCATGGCACCGACCCCCAGCAGGGAGAGCCGGTCCGTGGCCTCCTTCCGCTTGTCCTCGCTGGAGGCCTGAAGGTCTTCGATCAGGGATTGCAGAAAATTCCCGGAAGCGATTCTTCCAAGGATGCCGCAAGCCAAATCCTTCATTTCGTGAGGCTTTTGGAGCTTTCCCGTACAGATCGCATTGAAAATTTTGAGAATATGTCTGCAGTTATCGAATCGCTCATCTTTGATCAAAGTCCGGGCCAATTCCTCCATCTGAAGAGAGACAGCCTCATATCCGCGGCTCCAATGAGTCTCCTGACGAATCCACCCAACCAGTTTATAAGACATTCGAAGCGCTGTGTCCAGTTGAGAGGTAACGATCAGAAGATCGAGCACCGGCGGCAGGTGTTCTGCAATCTGCTTTTGCACATCCGGCCCTGCCTCCAGAATCGCATCTGCCATCTTGTCCAGAATCGCAGGGGCATTTTTATCATTCTCTCTGGCCAGAAAGCGCTCAAGGGTTCCGGGAAGACCCTCCATCACATCGGCTTCCGAATAGACGGAAAAATCCTTTTTGATGATCCGCTCCAGTCCTGTTTTCATCTTCCGATGTTCGCTATGGCTCAATCGCTCGTAAACTTCCTTCCCCCTTGAAACCGCACGGATATTTTGATAGAGCTGTTCGACAGATGCCCCTTTTTCCGGTTCAGGCGCGGGTTCCGAACGGTCCGCCACAACCTCCTTCAGAAGATTCTCCAGCGCTTTTTCATCCATGTTTTCAATGATATAGCGGTTGATGTCGGCTGCCATTGGCGCCGCATTCTTCTGAGAGAGAAAGGTGCGAATGAGCGAAGGCTCTTTTGTCAGAAGCGCATCCCCCAAGTGTTGGCAGACCGCTTTCCGGCCATCTTCATCCAGAAGATCCTGAAGGGTGCAGATCATCGGTATGAGATCTTCGGCATCCAAGGTCCCGGCGGTTCCGGTTGAATCCTTCAACGCCTTCTTCCCGTCCAGATGAATGTGATCGATATCTTCGATCCCGGCCTGCAATCCACCCTCTTTTACATTTTCCGGCTTCTGGCTGATGATCTCCAGAAATCGACTCAATGCCTCACGGGTGATTCCTTTGACAAAGGCGACGCTCTGCACATCAAAGGAAAAGAGGTGTTCGAAAAAACCTGTCACCTGGGTTTTCCGCTGTTCGGACTCGCTCAGGCTCCGGTCATTGAGACGGATGCCCTGCGCGGTCTTTTCGATCACAAAGTCATCCGTCTCATCAAAGATGGTTTGGAGGGCATCAAAGGCATTCTCCAGAAAACCTACGGTGGAGGGATTGGATGCCGAAAAGAGACGAATCCGCTGAACCGAAGCATTCATGGCGATGATCGCTTCGATCGCTTTTGTTTCCATGCGTCCTGCTTTGCTGATCCCTGTGGTCATAATTTTTGTGCGCTTTTTGAAGGGTTTGTTATCCGGTCCCCGAGAAAGGATACGGAGGGACAGCCGTGACAAATCATTCATAAATTCAATGATATCCCGATTGCAGGGTAATAAAAAGCCGCGCATTTGTCAATTAAAAAGGAATCAATCGATTCCCACAAACGTCTTGACTCTTGCCGGTTTTTCCGCTTAATTAGGCCCATTTATTGGAAATCGATTGTAAATTGATAAACAAGAACCATAGATTAACCCACAGGAAAGGCGATCATCCATGAGCATCAATGTTGTAGAAAAAATCGACGACCGGGTCAAGGTAGCCCATGTTCTGGTCAGTGTTTCGGACAAGGCCGGTCTGGAGACCTTTATTCCAAGACTATTGAAGATCAACCCGGATGTCCGGTTTTTCTCCACCGGCGGAACCTTCAAAAAGATCAAGGAGATTCTTGGAAAAGAGGCCGATGGCCGGCTGGTTCAGGTGTCGGACTATACTGGCCAGCCCGAGACCCAGGGGGGGCTGGTCAAGACCCTCGATTTCAAGATCTATCTGGGGCTTCTGACCGAGACCTACAATGAGGCGCACCAGGGGGATCTCAAGCGGACCGGCGCGGTTCCCATCGACATGGTGATGGTCAACCTCTATCCCTTTCAGGAGACCGTGGCAGTGCCGGATGTGACGGCAGAGGCCGCGCGGGGCAACATCGACATCGGCGGCCCCTGTATGATCCGGGCTTCTGCCAAAAATTTCATCCGGACCGCATCGGTGGTGGACCCGGCCGATTATGATATGATCCTTTCGGAGATGGAAAAGAGCGGAGGGAAGACGACCATCGATCTCCGGTTCCGGCTGGCCCAAAAGGCATTCGACCATACTGCGGCCTATGACCGGGCCATTGCCGATTTCCTGAGCCTGCAGCGGATCGAATCGGTTAAATCGAACTATACCTTCGCCAAATAGAAGATCAATTACAAAGAACCAATATTTTTAGATATTTTGAAAGGATACCATCATGGCACAGAAGGATCTCAAGCAGATGTACAAGACCATTGCCGGGGATCATTTTCCCCCGAAGATGGAGATCAGCTTTATCGAAGGCGAAACCCGGCAGACCCTCTATTATGAAAAGGTGCTCTGGGATATCGAAGGGGTCAGCAAGGGGCTCCGGTACGGCGAGAATCCGGGGCAGGAGGCCGCGCTCTACAAGCTCGTCAACGGCAACCTCGCGCTTGGGGATGCCAAGACCCTGATCGCGGGCCGGTATCTGGCCTCCGACATCGAGCTGCTCCAGTCGGGCAAGCATCCGGGAAAGACCAATCTGACAGATGCGGACAATGCCTTGAACATCCTGCGCTATTTTCAGGACCGGCCAACCGCTGTGATCGTCAAGCACAACAATCCCTGCGGCGTGGCCTGTTCCGGTGCGCTGGCCCATGCCTACCATAAGGCGTACATGGCCGACCGGGTGGCGGCATTCGGGGGCTGCATCGCGCTCAACCGCGCGGTGGATAAGGAGACCGCAGAGGCCATCTCCAACCAGTATGCGGAGGTGGTGGTGGCGCCCGATTTCGAGGAGGGATCTTTCGAGATCCTGGGCCGGCGGAAAAACCTGCGGGTGATCCGGATCGACAACATCAACCGCCTGGAGAGTTTTGTGGGCGAGCGGGTGGTGGAGTTCAAGAACCTGATCGACGGCGGCCTGATAGCGCAGTGGTCATTTGTGCCCCAGGCCAGAACCAAGGCCGATCTCACACTGGCCCAAACCGAATATAAAGGGAAGACCTACAAGGTAAACCGGGAGCCGACCGACGCGGAATATCAGGATCTGCTCTTCGGCTGGCTCGTGGAGTCGGGGATCACCTCCAACTCGGTGATCTATGTCAAGGATCAGGTCACGGTCGGCATCGGCACCGGGGAGCAGGACAGAGTCGGCGTTGCCGAGATCGCCCGGGACAAGGCATACCGGAAGCTTGCGGACCGGTACTGTTTCGAGGAGTATCAGATCTCGTACAACGATCTCGAGGACGGAGAGAAACGAATTGAGATCGACGCGCGGGTGGCAGAGGAGAAGGGCGGCCTCATCGGATCGGCAATGGTGAGCGATGCCTTCTTTCCCTTCAGAGACGGCATCGATGTGGGGCTCTGCCAAGGGGTGACATCGGTGATCCAGCCGGGCGGCTCCGGCAACGATTACCAATCCATCGAAGCCTGCAACGAGTTCGGCGCGACCATGGTCTTTACGGGGCAGCGGAGCTTCAAGCACTAAAAAATAAATGTTGCGCTCTAACCCAATGCATTTATAATGGACATTTACGGGCCATCGAAACGGTGGCCCGTTTGAATTTTGTTCAGATTTCATCCATTACAAATAGAATAGAACCTTCGGAAAGAATCATGCTGAAGAAATCGACCTTTTGGATCATTCGGGGAATCATCTTCCTCTTTATTCTTCCTGCCTTTTCCCTTGCCCAGGAAGAACCGCTTCAGGTGCGGGGGGCGCAGAAAGAGGTGGTGCTGAACGGCTACACAAGAAGCGATACCGCCATCACCGTGGCTGCGGAGGTTTCGGGAAAGGTGATCCGGGTCAATTACGATGTGGGGGATACCATCGAGGAGAAGCCTTTCTTCGAGATCGATCCTACATTTATCGACTTTCAGATCCGAAACACCCGGCAGTCCATCAAGAAGCTTGCGGCCGCAAAGAAGAAGAATGAATCCAGAACCGCCTATCTGAAAAAGGAGTATGATCGGTTCTATCAGCTTCACAAGGGCGATCGGGCCACTGAGGTCAAATTGGATTCGGCAAAAGAGGAGTGGGACCAGTCCATTCTGGAGCAGGATACATTGGATGCGGAAAGGGCGGCTTTGGAAATCACCCTGGCCGAGCTGCTGGAGAGAAAAAAGCGCCACAACATTCATGCACCTGTGGGATGGGTCGTGGTGGAGAAGATGGTTGAGGCCGGCGAGGTGATCACCCCTAACAATCCATTGGCTAAGGTCGCGGATTTTCGGAAGCTGACGGTTCCCCTTTCGGTCTCCGGAGAGGAACTGGCCGCGATCCGCAGTCTATCCAAGATCTTTGAGGCCGAACTGGAGGGGGAGCCTGTAAAGGCAAAACTCAAATGGGTCAACCCGGAGTTCGACGAGAAGACCCGAAAGCTCATGGCCGAGCTTCTGCTGGTCGATTACGAAGGAGAGCGCCGGGGAGGGCTCCGCTTCCGTCTGCCCCTTCAGATCGAGGCCGAAGGGTACTGGATTCCCAAAGCCGCAGTGAT
>JAABSZ010000204.1:0-6979 GCA_011390135.1 Desulfobacteraceae bacterium
GGCAGACCGCTTCGAAGACCTTCTGGTCCGAACTCATCGCGCCGGTATGGGTGGCCGCAGCCCGCGCTCCGGCCGAAGTTCTTCCGCCCTTTAAAAGGACGATCGGCTTTTTCTTACTGATTCTTTTCGCAGCCTCATAGAAGCGCCGGCCGTTTTTCACACTCTCCACATAGAGCATCACGATCCGGGATTTTTCATCGGCCTCGAATCCGTCCAGATAGTCCTCGATGGTGATCATGGCCTCGTTGCCGGAGCCGGAGAAGACCCGGATGCCGATGCCCTGCTGTTCGGCAAAGCCGAGCAGTTGCGTGCCCATGTTGCCGGACTGGGCCACCACGGCCGTGGAGCCGGGCCGGGGCCAGACATGGCTGCCGGTGCAGTAGAGGTTGATGTGAGGATTGCAGATCCCCATGGTGTTGGGGCCTAAAACCAGGATGCCGGCATCTTTGGCCGCGGCCATCAGCTTCTGCTCCAGCTCCCGGCCGGCCTCCCCGGTCTCGCCGAAGCCGGAGGTGATCAGCACCATGTTTTTGATCCCCTTCTCCTGAAACTGCGGGAGAAGATCCATCACCCCCTCCGCGGGGATCGTCACCACCGCAAGATCCACAGGGCCCGGGATGTCGCAGACATTCTTGAAGACCTCTCTTTCCGCGATGGTTCCGCCCTTGGGATTGACGAAATAGATCCCTCCCTCATATCCGCCCTTGATGGTGGTGGTGATCAGAATATGGCCCCATTTGCCCAATTGCGCGGATGCTCCCACAAAAGCCACGGAGCGGGGATGAAAGAGCTTTCCCAGGGCCTGGGGATCGACAGGCTCGGTAAAGTTTTTCTCCTCTCCTTTTTGAGAAAGCGCGATAAGGGCATCCACTGCCGTTACAGAGCCGTCTGGAGATACGATCAGTGGGTTGATGTCGATCTCCGCGATCCTGGGATGGTCCACCGCGATCCTGGAGAGGGCCGTCAATGTTCGGATCAGGGTATCCCGGTCTGCGGCCCCCTCCCCCCGAAAGGGGCCCAAAAGATCTGCACCTTGGATTTCCGTGAGCATTTCGGCCGCATCGGTCTCCCCAAGAGGGGTCAACCGGAACGCGACATCGGAAAGGGCTTCGGTGAATATGCCGCCGAGGCCGAACATCACCACAGGGCCGAAGAGCGGGTCCCGGAAGAGGCCGGCGACAAACTCCCGGTTTCCCCGGATCTGGGGCTGCACCAGAAAGCCCTCCAGCTCCTCTCCTGCAGCCTTTTCCATCTCGGCTGCGGCCGATGCGACCGCGCCTTCATCCTCCAGGTTGAGGCGGACAAGCCCCTTTTCCGTCTTATGTGCAGGCCCTACTCCTTTCAGTACGACCGGAAAACCGATTTTCCGGGCCCCTTCCACAGCAGCCTCTGCATCGGGGGCCGGGGTTTCAGAGACCACAGGAATCCCATAGGCGTTCAAAATCTGCTTTGACGGGTACTCCAAAAGCGAATGACGCCCCGACGAGAGGGCCTCTTCAATGATCGATTCAATCTCCACATCGGGCTCCTTGGGCTATTCGAGAAACGCGGCCGCGTTTTTCTGCATGGTTTGGAAATCCTCTTCTGCAAGTCCTGCGCCAAGCACAACCCGCAGGGCCTCTGCTCCGTCGATGAGATCCCCGGGTCCGTGCGCGTCCGTATTGATCAGCATCGAGGCACCGATCTTCTTTGCCAGCCGGGCCACATGGCCGTTGGCCAGACAGTGACCCTTCCGGGCAGTGATCTCCAGATAGATTCCCTTCTCCTTTGCCATGGCCACATCGGCTTCGGTGATCAGCCCCGGATGGGCCAGTACATCGACACCCGCGCGGAGGGCCGCATGGTTGGTTCCGGGGGCCACTGGCTCCACAAGGGTTTCGCCGTGGACAACGACAATCTCCGCGCCCAAGGCCCGGGCCCTCTCGCTGGTCTCCTCGATGAGGGAGGGGGGGAGATGGGTCAGCTCGATGCCGGGGATCACCCGGATGTTCATGGCCGCGTTGAGATCCCCGGCCAGCGCCACGATTCTGGGAATGATGAAGTCGATATTGGAGCGGTCCGCGTGGTCGGTGATCGCAATGCCGGTCAATCCTTTGACCTGGGCTCTGCGAACCAGTTCCGATGGGACCAGCTCTCCGTCGCTGAAAAAGGTGTGCGTGTGCAGATCGATCATGAATTCTATTATACCTTTACCTATACCTTGTATTTCCCGAAATCTTCGGGAGAGAGTTTTTCAAGATACTCGGCCCATTTCCTGCCCTCTTCGCTCTTGTCCTCGGCCTCGCCGGTCTTATCCATATCCGATTTGGAGTGTTCGATCACCTTGTCATCCACGAAGATGGGCGCGCGGAACCGCAGCGCGATCGCGATCGCGTCGCTGGGACGGGCGTCCAGGTCGAAATCTCCGTCCTCGGTGGTGAAGAAGATCCGGGCGAAGTAGGTGTTCGATTTCAGGTCGCAGACCTCAACCCGGTCCACGGACATGCCGATGATTTCCACGAAATTCTTGAAAAGATCATGGGTCATAGGCCTTTCGAATTCCACGTTTTGCAGGGCCGACGCGATCGCGGTGGCCTCCAGCAGGCCGATCCAGATGGGGATGGCATGTTCGTCGGCCTCGGTCTTTAAAATGATGATCGGGGTGTTGGACGATGGGTCCATGGTCATCCCCGCGATATTGACTTTATGCAGCATGATGTTTCTCTCCTTTCGTCCCGGGGCCAATGGCCGCCGGATGAAGAGGTACTCCGATCAGTGAATGGGGGAAGGCGTCTTTGATACGCACGGAAATCATCCGGCCCGAGAAGATCTCCTCTCCAAAGGCTCCTGGATCTCCCTTTACGGTATTTTCAGGGTCTTGGCCCCCATAGAAATTGACGATCTTATTGGTGTCGGTCCTTCCGGTCCACTGAATCCCGCGCCCCGATTCCCGGCCCTCATTCTTTCGGGCATAACCGTCCACCAGCACTTGAACGTCTTGTCCCACCAGGGATCGATGGCGCTCGAGAGTCACCCTCTGCTGCAGGTCAAGCAGTTCTGCCAGCCGTTCGGCTTTTACGGCCTCATCTATTTTTTCCGAGAAGCGGGCGGCCGGGGCCTGGGGCCGATCCGAATATTTAAAAGCAAACAGGCTATCATACTGAACCTGTTGGATGAGTTCCAGGGTTTTTTGAAAATCGGCCCCGGTCTCACCGGGAAAGCCGACAATGAAATCAGAGGAGATCGCGATATCGGGACAGACGGCCCGCAGCCGGTCGATCTTTGCCAGATACTCCTTTCGGGTGTATTTCCGGTTCATCCGGGAAAGGATGATATCCGAGCCGGACTGCACCGGCAGATGAATGTGGCGGCAGAGCTTTTCGATCCGGCCGAACGCGCCGATCAGTTCATCGGAAAGATCCTTGGGATGGGAGGTAGTGAAGCGAATCCGGGAGAGTTCTTCGATCTCCGACATCCTCTCCAGCAGTTGGGTGAAGGTGGGAAGCCCCTCCTTTTTGCCGTAGCTGTTGACATTCTGACCCAGCAGCGTCACCTCCCGGACTCCGCCGGCGACAAGTGTCCGGATCTCTTCTGCGATCCTGTCCGGATGGCGGCTCGCCTCCCGGCCACGCACATAGGGAACCACGCAGTAGGTGCAGAAGTTGTCGCACCCCTGCATGATGGTGACGAAGCTGGAGATGCTCTTCTCCGGGGGGTGATGGCCGGTGTCGGACATGGGAAAGGGATTGAAGGCCGCCTCTCCTGCGGAAAGGGCCACATCCACAACAGGGCCTTGGCCGGTTCGGATCTTTTCGATGATCCCCGGAAGCCTGCCGATGGCATGGGTTCCGAAGACCGCATCCACATACGGAGCCCGGGAGAGAATCCGCTTTCCCTCCTGCTGGGCCACGCATCCGCCCACTGCGATGATCAGCTCGGGCCGCTCGTTTTTGAGTTTGACCAGCCGCCCCAGAAAGCTGAAGACCTTCTGTTCGGCCTTGGCCCTGATCGCGCAGGTATTGAGCAGGATCAGATCCGCATCCCCGATCTCCGGGGTCCGCACATATCCGATGGGGGAGAGCCCCCGTTCCATCTGTTCGGCATCATAGACATTCATCTGACAGCCGATGGTATGTATGTAAACTTTCTTCTGTTTTAGATCCATAATCTTTTTATATCAACAAGGCTCTTGCAGATCTTCCAGCCGCACTTCTGCGCGCATCTCCTCGATGATGGCCTCCACATCCGGCTCGCAGCCGGGTGCGATATGAACCGATATCACCCCTTTGCGGGGATCTACGGTGGACATGGTCCCGATGCCGTCGTAGGATTCGAGGATGAATTTCAGCAGGCAGATGGCTCGGCGATCGATCCGGTAATAACGGGTAATCGTTTTCAAATCGGCTCCCATCTCCTGATATTCCAATCTTTACCTACCGTATCATCATATTCAAAGGCTTTTCAACAGAAAAATACCGGAAAAGCCGAAGCATTAAAGCCAATATTTCCACGCCGGCATCGGCCCTTGCAGCAGCCGTTTTCTTCTCTGGGCACAATGAATGCAGTTGCATCCCCGTGTCAGGGGGTGCTTTCCCTTTTTTTCGGCCAGTTCAATGGCAGCGTCGATCTGTTGGAGGATCATCGACCGGGCATTTCTTGGGGCAGCCGCCTTCTCTTCAGGATCTTTCACAGGAAAAACCTCCCCATTTCCTTGGGCTGTCGAGCCGCATCCCGGATCAGCCTTTCCATCCGCCTGGTCTGGCCGAAACGGTCTGCCATCCGCATCAGCCGCTCTTCTTGAAGGGGCTCGAAATCTTCAGGGATCTGCTCTTGGAAAGCGCCTTTCAGCACGCCGAGAATGTCGGCCTCGTCTCTTTGAAGCCGCTCCGGATTATTGGCAATGGCCATCAGCTTGAAGATGATGTAATCAGTCGGCTGAATTACAAAATATCTTCCCATCGTTTCATCAAAGACCCCAACCCGCCGTTCCAGCATCTCTAAGCCTTCCGGGGTGCTGACGAACATGAAGTCGATACTTCCCAGCACCCCCATCTCCGAATCGAACTGGGCGAACATCTCCGTCTCATGATAGGGGGTATAGCCGAGTTTCATAAGAAGGGTTCGGATCTTCGGATGATACCGCTTCTCCGAGAGAAAATCGAGATCGGCAGTGTATCGCATGAGGCCGTAGGCGGCAAGGGCGTGTGCGCCGATCAGGGCGCAGGGGATTTTTTCCTCCTGAAAGCGGCCCGAGATGCTCTGAAGGATTTTGGACAGTTTTTGAGCCATTTCCAATCCCCTGGCGCAATGTGATGATATTTTGGATTTTTACCCGGAGGATCTTTCATTGGATATGCCGAATGATTCCTGTAGGGAAAAACCGCCTGGATCGCTGATTCCGAGGCCATGTTGAATCCTTTAAACTATAACCGGATTTGGAAATAAAGCAAGAAGAATGGATGAGATTTTGAGAGATGGTACAGGGGGTCTCTGTTTGTTGTTTTTCAATTCTCGTCATGGTATAGACCTTTTTGATAAGTACAACGTCAACAGCCAAAGGAGAACCCCCATGAGCGGCGCGAAAAGGACTTATGTTTCGGTAGAGGATCGGGAGCTTCGCAGACTTCGGGAGCAGGAGAGCCGTCTGCGGCAGGTGCAGCAGGATCTTCCGGATCGGATCGATGCCGTCCGGAGGCAGGCGCAACAGGAGATGCAGAATCGTCTGCGGCCGATAGAGGATCGGCAGCGGAGGCAGGAGAAGATGGTCGGCAGCCTCAAAAGCGATCTTGTCAGTCTTGAAAAAGATACCCAGAAGCGGCTGAAGCAGCAGCGTAAAGAATTTATGGGCTGCCTGAAGGATCAGCGAGGCGAATACCTGCAGATCTTCAAGGAGCAGGACATCAAATTTACCCGGATGGTGGATTCCGAAAGAAATGCCCGGCAGCATGCGGTGGACAACCTGCAGAACCAGATCAATGCCATTGTCGCGGATGCCGACCGGAAGCAGGATGCAGCGGCCTCCTTTGTCTCCGATCTTTCGAAAATCATGACCGAGATGGAAACCCTTCCCCATGAACGGTTTGCTCCCGGAGAGATAGATACCCTTCGCAGGCATGTGGAGGATGCACAAAGAAGCGTCAATGCGGGAATGCCGGAGGCTGCGCTGAGTACTGCACAGTCCGCCTTCTGGGAACTTGCCGATCTTCGGGCCCTGGTGCAGGCCCGGGAGGCGGAGTTCATGCTTCTTTACCAGGCGGCGCTGGAGGAAACCCGGGCCTTGCTGGAAGAGGCGAGAAGCCATCGAAAATATCAGTTGGACATCGGTATCGAGGGGAAATCGGACACCATCGAGATGGAGGTGGACCACTGGAGCCACGGCGCACTCTCCGAACAGGAAGCGAAGATCAAAGCCGTTGAAGCGCGTCTTCTTTCCGAGGCCGACTCGCTCACCATCGAGGAGACCCGGGAACTGCTGTCCGAACTGGAGGCGGAAAAACCGGTCATGACAGATATTGTGGAACAGGCCAAGCAGAACATTCTGGCCTCCCAGCTCCGGGTCAATATCGCGGACATGGCGGTGGAGGCTTTCCAGGCCCAGGGCTTTACCGTGGCAGATGAGACCTACGAGGGGGAAGATCAGCGCAACGCCTATGTGGTCAAGATGATAAACGTCGCGGGAAGCGAAGTGGTTACAGTCATCAGCCCGGTCCCGGGGGAGATGGGGAGAAACGAAGTCTCGGTCCACTCCTATGACCAGACTTATGTGGATGATGCGACACTGCGGCAGCGGGCCGAAGAACTCGTCTCGGTTCTGCGGGAGGAGGGGCTTGAAACAGGCACGCCGAGCTGTTCCGGCAAAGCCGATCCCGAATATCAGGATATGGAACAGGTCCGGCAGCGCCGGCCCGAGCAGGTCCGAAGGGAGGCCAGGAGATGACCGTCCCCCGACTCACCCGTCACCTGCAGACATCCGGCGGAGATCCTTTCATCCTCTTCTACG
>JAABSZ010000205.1:0-6975 GCA_011390135.1 Desulfobacteraceae bacterium
GTGGTGGCAGGAGGGGTTTAAGTATGATATCTTTGCCTTCTTTGCGGAAAAGGGATTGGGGGAGTTGGGGCCGGAGCTGCTGCTGGATCGATGGAAAGAATGTCTGGCATAATGGCGAAAAATGATTCTGCTTGACACCATCCGTAAAAAATCCTATTCTTCAAGGTTATGAACAATGACGAACATCCAAAAATAACTTGCAGCTTCAACCTTTGCCCGAACAGGCTTTCCACTCCTGCGGGAACATCCATGACCGGCAATGCTTATGCCTGTCCCACACCGCCCTGATGCTCATCGACCTGCATCCGTTATAGCTTGACCGGTTTCAATTTTCCGGCATCCCTGCAGATTTCCCAGCAAAAATTAAAAAAATAGTGCTGCCGGCAGAAGGGCTGTTTGCGCATAGAGCCATATTTTTCCGCACAGCCCGGTTCGGCCGGCCCCAAAGAAAATCATCCGAAAGACCAGTGTCATGAATATGGAAAAAGTATCTGACAGTACAAAAGCACAATCCAAAAAGCGATCCGGCAACCCGGAAATCGACTGCCGCCGCACCTTCGGGATCATCAGCCATCCGGACGCCGGCAAGACGACCCTCACCGAGAAGATGCTCCTCTTCGGCGGCGCGATACAGATGGCCGGCTCGGTAAAGGCCAGAAAGGCGAGCCGCCATGCCACCAGCGACTGGATGGCCATCGAGCAGGAGAGAGGGATCTCCGTGACCAGCTCGGTGATGAAGTTCAACTATCACGACTACGAGATCAACCTCCTCGACACCCCGGGCCACCAGGACTTTTCCGAAGATACCTACCGGGTGCTGACCGCGGTGGACAGTGCGGTGATGGTCATCGACAGCGTCAAGGGCGTGGAGACCCAGACCCGGAAGCTGATGGAGGTCTGCCGGATGCGCAACACCCCCATCCTGACCTTCATCAACAAGCTGGACCGGGAGGGGATGTCGCCCCTGGAGATTCTGGGGGATATCGAGGAGACCCTGCAGATCGAGTGCGCGCCTCTGACCTGGCCCATCGGCATGGGCAAGCGTTTCAAAGGGACCTACAATCTCTACCGCAAGGAACTCACCTTATTTGCCCCGGGGCAGGAGCGCCTTCCGGATGATGCCCTCACCATCCGGGATCTGGATGATCCGCAACTGGATGAACTTCTGGGAACCCAGGCCGATCAGTTGCGCGAGGACATCGAGCTGCTGGAGGGGGCAGCCAATCCCTTTGACCTGGATGATTTTCTCAAAGGGAGCCAGACCCCGGTTTTTTTCGGCAGTGCAATCAACAACTTCGGGGTCCGGGAACTCCTCGACACCTTTGTGGAGATCGCGCCCCGGCCCCTGCCCCGGCCCACCACCACCCGCCAGGTCTTTCCCGAAGAGGAGACCTTCTCCGGCTTTGTTTTCAAGATCCAGGCCAACATGGACCCGGCCCACCGGGACCGGATCGCGTTTTTTCGGATCTGTTCGGGCCGTTTCGAAAAAGGAATGCGGGTGCGCCACCACCGGATCGGCAAGGAGATCCAGCTCGCCAACCCGATCATCTTCATGGCCCAGGACCGAACCACCGTAGATGAGGCCTGGCCCGGCGACATCATCGGCATCCACAATCACGGAACCATCAAGATCGGCGATACCTTTACCGACAAGGAGCCCCTGAGCTTCACCGGGATTCCCATTTTTGCACCCGAACACTTCCGCCGGGTGCAGCTCAAATCCCCACTGAAGGCCAAACAACTGAACAAGGGATTGACCCAGTTGGTGGAGGAGGGCGCGGTGCAGCTCTTTCGGCCTTTCATGGGAAATGACTACATCTTAGGCGCGGTGGGTGTGCTGCAGTTCGATGTGACCATGGGCCGGCTCAAGGCTGAGTACGGCGTGGATGCCATCTATGAGCCGATCAATTTCTCCACAGCCCGCTGGATAGACTGTGATGACAAAAAACGGCTCGCGGCATTTGAAAAGGCGAATCAGAAAAACCTTGCACTGGATGCCCAGGGAAACCTGACCTTTCTGGCTGATGGGGAGTGGCGCCTGGAGTTCGTGGCGGAGCAGTGGCCCGAGATCAAGTTTATGAAGACGCGGGAGGTGGATTGATCTGAGGTCTCTTTGAGGTTTCCTCATCTGAAGTTCTGAATTGATATCCATCAGAAAAAAAGAGGCTCCGTCACCGGAGCCTCTCCTTAAAACAATAATATCAACCCTTCATCAATCTTCCTTCAACTCCGGAATCGCCGCATAAAAATCAAGCACCTCCGGATTCCGCAGCGCATCCTTGTTCAGCACGGTCTTCCCCTGGATCACCTTCTTCACCGCCAGCTCCACCTTCTTCATGTTCAGGGTGTAGGGCACATCCGGCACCGCAACGATCTTGGCCGGCACATGGCGGGGGGAGGCGTTCTCCCGGATGGTCTTCCGGATGCGGTTCTTCAGATCCTCATTCAGATCCACCCCTTCTTTGAGCTTCACAAAGAGCACCACCCGCACATCGTTCTGCCAGGGCTGGCCGATGACTAAGCTGTCTTCGATCTCGTCGATCTGATCCACCTGACGGTAGATCTCGGCCGTGCCGATCCGGACACCCCCCGGGTTCAATGTCGCGTCCGAGCGGCCGTAGATGACCACGCCGCCGTGATCGTTGACTTCGATATAGTCCCCGTGGCGCCAGACCCCGGGATAGACATCGAAATACGCGTCATGGTACTTCTTCCCGTCCGGGTCATCCCAGAAGTAGATCGGCATGGAGGGGAAGGGCGCGGTGCAGACCAGCTCCCCCTGCTCGCCCACCACCGGCTTGCCCTCGTCGTTGAAGGCTTCCACCTTCATGGCAAGGCCACGGCACTGTAGCTCCCCTGCATAGACCGGGCCCATGGGGTTGCCCAGGGCAAAGCAGCCGTTCAAGTCCGTGCCGCCTGAGATGGACGCTAGCTGCAGATCCTCCCTGATGTCCCGGTAGACATACTCGAAGCCCTCGATGGAGAGGGGAGAGCCGGTGGAGAGGACCGCTCTCAGGTTCGATAGATCATACTCTTTGCCCGGCTTGGCTCCGGCCGCCTCGAGGGCTGCAAGATACCCCGCGCTGGTGCCGAAGACGCTGATCTTCACCTCCTGGGCCAGCTCCCAGAGCGCGGCCGGATGGGGATGGAACGGGTTCCCGTCGAAGAGCACGATGGTGGCGCCCGTGCCCAGGGAGCTGGTGAGCCAGTTCCACATCATCCATCCGCAGGTGGTGAAGTAGAAGATCACATCCTCCCGCTTCAGATCCGTATGCAGCATCAATTCTTTTAAATGGTGGATCAGGATGCCGCCGGCACTCTGGACCATGCACTTGGGCAGACCCGTTGTGCCGGAGGAGTACATGATATAGAGGGGATGGTTGAAGGGGAGCTGCTCGAATTCGATCTCGATGCCCGATTCCTCTGCCTTGAAGTCGTCGAACATCACCGCGTTGGGGACATTGCTGATGTCCGGCTTCTCCTCGGTGTAGGGAACCACCACCACCTTCTCCACGGAGTCGATCTGCTTCAAGATATCGGTGATGCGGCCTAACGAATCGATGCTCTTTCCCTTGAAGGAGTAGCCGTTGGCCGTAAACAAAACCTTGGGCCGGATCTGGCCGAACCGGTCCAGCACCCCTTTTATCCCGAAGTCCGGGGAGCAGGAGGACCATGCTGCGCCGATGCTGGTGGCTGCCAGCATCGCGATGATGGTTTCGGGCATGTTGGGCATGAAGCCCACCACCCGGTCTCCGGACTTCACCCCAGCGGCCTTCAGGGATTTTGCGGTCCGCGCCACCTCGTCGTAGAGCTGAGCGTAGGTGATGGTGCGCACCGGCCGCGCCTCGCCCTTGAAGATGAGCGCGGGACGGTCGTCTCTGAACCGGAGCAGGTTTTCGGCAAAGTTGAGCTTCGCGCCCGGGAACCATTCGGCTCCCGGCATCTTTGTCGGGTCGTCGATCACCTTTTCATACGGTTGTGACGCGATGATCCCGGCAAAGTCCCACATTTCGGTCCAGAAGTCTTCGATGTTTGCAACAGACCAGGGGTAGAGATCGCTGTACTCCCGGAAGTCCTTTTTATACTTGTCGTTGATCCGGTGCATGAACCGGTACATATTGGTTTGCTGAACGCGCTCTTCCGAAGGCGTCCACAGCAGTTTGCCCATTTGATGACCTCCTTTTGCTGGGATCTTTTTTTTTAAGATTATCCCTCGTAGAGCACCGCAAGGATCATGGCATTTTTCTCCTTTGCCGCGATCAGGTGCGGTATTGAGGAGATGTAATAGGCGCTGTCTCCGGGTTCCAGCTCGTACTGGTCCTCGCCGACTTTCAGCACCACCACGCCCTCCAGCACATAGATGAACTCCTCGCCGTCGTGCAGGGAGGTCTCCTCATCCGGGTTCTCCTCGAGCTGCACCATCAGTGCCTCCATATGGCGGCCCTTCACTTCAGGCGCGAGGCTCTTGTAGGCATAGAGCTTCTTCTGACCCTTCTGGGCCGTGGAGCGGGAGATGCTCTTCCGCTCGGCCTTCCGGGTGATGGAGTAGGGCTTGTCGGCCGGGCCCGAGATCAGACCGCCCAGCGCGCTGTCCAGGGCCTTGGAGAGCTTGATCGCGGTGCCGAGCTGGGGCTGACTCTTGCCCGATTCGATGTCTGCGAGAAAATCGATATCACAGCCGCTGATCCGGGAGAGTTCCTCCAGGGTGAGGCCCTTCTCCTCCCGCAGCATCCGGATGCGGTTGCCGATATCCGGGCCTTCGGTCTGTTTATGGTCGATATCTCCGGTCAGATCCTCGAAGTAATCGACATTGATATGGGGTTTTTGAGAATCCTTGGTTTCCATATTGGCTCCTGATTCGGTTTAGGCGATTTCCGAAAGCAAATATCTTAGGAAATCACCTTGGCGGTTGATGACGACCTACGGACGATACTTCTCCGGCAGCTCGGCCTTCTCCTTCCACTCCTTGGGCAGCTTCTGATCCGGAGCCTCCCCGAGCTTCTCCTTCAGCTTCTTGAGGCCGGGACGGGCAAACTTCGGGTGGCCTTCCTTCAGTGTCCGGCCGTTGATCGCGGCCTCGGAACGGAGCCTGCGGCCCATGGTCCTCTCCATCTGCCTGCCCAGCCAGAGAATCCGGTCCACATCATAGCCGTGCTCGATTCCCATCTCATCCACCTGAACCAGCATATCCTCCAGGCAGTTGAGGCCCACATAGCGGGGATCATTGTAGTAGTACTCGCCGGTTCCCTTCACCGGGGAGTCGTCCAGGAAGTTGGCCGGCTGCCCCCCGAGTCCGCCCAGGGTGGCCTCGAAGTTTGTGATGCCGGCCTGCAGCGTCGCGAGTATCGACGCGGACGCGACCCGCTTGGTCTCGTGGAAGTGAGCGATGTGCAGACTGGTGTCCGGGATTCCGTCCAGGATCATGGAAAAATACCGGTAAACATCGGGCGCGGATGCGCTGCCGTCATGGTCTGCATGCTCTACATCGTGCGCGCCGATCTCCAGCCACCGCTTGGTGAACTCCACCGCGTCCTTCATATCTGTTGCACCGCCGATCGGGCTGCCCCAGATGGTGGAGACGGTTCCGCACATCTTGATGCCGGCGTCGGTACATTTCTTTATGCACCGCTCCGCCTCCTTCCAGTATTCGGAAAGGGTGGTGCCGGAGTTGGCAAAGTGGTGCTCCTCTTCGGTGGAGACCATCATCAGGATCCGGTCCGGGCCGATGCCCTGATCCTTGAGCCGGATGGCCCGATCCACCGCGCCTTCACGAATGGTGATGCAGGTCAAGGTGATATCGTCGTAGTTGATCCCCTTATTTGCGCACAGCTTCTTGAACCGGTCGCTTCTCAAATGGGTCAGCAGCTCTTCGGCATCGTCGAACTGAGGCATCAGAAAGGGGTTGCCGAGGTTGGTCACCTCGATATCTCTGCATCCGGCAAAGATCAGCTCGTCCAAGTAGAACTTCTTTGCCCGGGTGGAGATGAATTTCTCCTCGTGCTGAAATCCGTCGCGCACGGTGATATCGCCGATGGTGACTTTCTTGGGCATCCGGGGAAAAATCTTCCAGTAATCGTATTCGGTCATTGTTCTTTACTCCATTGATTTTTTGATTCTTGTTTAACTTTATAACATTTTCTGGCCGAATAATGTAGAAAAACGCTTTTGGTAAAGATGGTTTCCTCATTTATTAAAAGCGGAAATTGCCGAAGCTCGGATCTTCGATCTCCCGCAGCAGGCTCACTTCAAAGGCCATGCCGAGCCAGTCCCGGATCTCGCCGAACTTCAGGACCGCATCATTGAGCAGCCTTGAGCCGCAGAAGAAGGGGTGGGCCTCGCCGTCATACTTTTCGATCATCTTCTGGCGGAAGTTCTCCTTCTCCTCTTCGGACATGGGCTTTCCCTGAGATTCCCGCTTCCGTTCCTCGATGGAGAGGAGGACGCCTGCCGCGCTCCTTCCGCTCATCACGCCGGTTCTGGCCCGCATGGTGGAGAAGAGGAAATCGGGGCGGTAGGCCCTGCCGCTCATGCCGTAGTTGGCTGCACCGTTGTCGGGGCCGATGACGAGCTGAACCCGGGGAACCTTGGAGCAGGAGACAGCCCGCACCATGTCCGCGCCATATTTCCCCATGCCCATGTGCTCCGATTCCGATCCGACCATGTAGCCGGGCGCATTCTGGAGGAAGAGCAGCGGGATCTTCTCCTGGTTGCACCGGACGATCCACTCCGCGGCCTTGCGCGCGGCCTCCACAAAGATGATGCCGACCGCGTTGGACGCGATGACGCCGACCGGGAGTCCCTTGATTCGGATCTTGCCGGCCACGATGTTGTCGCCCCGGCCCACCGCGTAGTTCTTCTTGTATTCGATGAAGTAGGAGTCGTCCGAGAAGGTCTCCAGGATCGTTCGGACGTCGATGCCCTGGTGGATCGCGGCCGGCATGAGGTCGTAGATGGAATCCTGCGGTACCGCCGGCG
>JAABSZ010000206.1:0-6959 GCA_011390135.1 Desulfobacteraceae bacterium
AAAATCTTCAACAATCCGAAAATACTCGGCAAGGGTATTGGCGCGGGGATCATCCAGGCGTCGGGTATCTCCCCGGGACCAATAGGCCGATTTGGAAAAGCGCTGGCAGGGAGGCCCGCCGACCACCAGATCCGCAGCATCCCTGCCGGAACCGATGCGCTTCCGGATATCTGCGGACGAGACCTCCTCCAGCGGTGCGCACAGGACATCCCCGCCGCGGTTCAATCGAAGGGTATTGCAGGAGTGATGATCCGAATCGTTTCGGAACGGAATCTCCCAGCCGGCCGCCTCGATGCCGAAATCGAGCCCGCCGCATCCTGAAAAAAGACTGATGACGCTCATGGGCTATACCTCGGGGTCTAACCCCATAAGGCTTGCGGCATTTTCGAACCGCGTTCCGGCATTCTTGACATTGACCGGCAGTTCAAGATCGCCTTCGACAATGGTGAAATCGACCAGCGTATGCCCCGTAAAGCGGTTATCCCGATAGGAGATCCCGAACCTCGCATCCTGAAGACTGTCGAGCTGATCCAGAAACTGCCGCTCCGTCACGGCAGCCGGGAACATCTTGGTGATCGGATTCTCAGCCGAACCAGTCCGTTTTCTGGGTTCCAGAAAGCTCTCGAAATCCCGATCCTGAAGGTTCCCGACGATCTCCCGGCTTCGCTTGAGGGTCAAAGCGCTCGATTCATAAAGTTTTCGCGCGGCCGATTCCTTATCCACACCCTTTCTTAATGACACCTGTGCCGTGGCAATTTGTGCCCCGACCCATCTGGACTCGCCCAGTATTGCAGCGACATGTTCAGCAGACATTTCTTTTCCGGTAAGAGTGGATTTGAATTCGGACGACCAGCCTATCTTCAAGGATCTTCAACGATGCATCATTATGCCAAATCCGGCAACCCCCTGCAACCCTTTTGATCCCCATTCCAAAAAAATCCCAAACCAAAAGCGCATCCGCACCTTCGAAGGCTTCAACAGAGGGAGGCTTTGATTTTCAGAAGCGGGCCGTTTTCCAGTGGAAAGGATACCCCCATCAGGTTTTCCGCTTCAATTCCCTGTCGATAATCTTCTTGATCAGCGCGGACAACGCCTTCCCCTGCGCCATTGCCCTTTCCTTCAACATCTCATACTGCTCCACTTCGTCTCCCTGCCACAGCAGATCGACCCTGCGCAGTTGCCGCATGGCAACATGGGAATACGCCTCGGGATATGCCCAGTAACAGGCCATGCAGATATCGGGCTCTCGGATCTCGATCCAATTCCGGCAATGCTCGCAGGCCCAGGATTTTGCCCGGTTCGCAGAACCGGACAGCAGCATGAAATCCTCCGGGTCCGGCGCATCCGAAATCCCGTTCCCCCGGATCTCAAAAGGGATTCGATGGTCGATCTGGAGCTGGTTCTCATCGACCGCCTCCAGGTAGATAAAGCATCTGGAGCCATATTTTCCGATCAGAAAATCCCGGATCGACTTCGACAAGGTCGTTCGGCCGGACAGCTTGTCAAATCTCGCCTCTTCCGGATCTCCGAAACGATAGGCCGCGATCTTCCTGCCGTCGGAAGCCGTCACCCGGAACATCTCGATGGGAATCCCCTGTTCCCGGACATCCCGGGCCGCTCTGGGCGGATGATTGTATCCGTAGATATCCTTGAGTTCCTCCGTAGTGACCTGACCGTGGAGCAGGATATGCTCAATCAAGGTTCTGGGCCGTTTTGCGGTGACCGACCGGCACAATTCAAGAAATTCTTCGGAATATTCAGGCATAGGCCGATTCTGCTTCCGGCAGCATCAACTGCTCCCAGCCTCCCATTTTCCGATGCTGCGGTTCTCCATGCAATCGTTCCAGCAGCGCCTTGGAAAGATAGAGAGATTCAACGGTGATCTGTTTCTTCCCCAGCAACGTGGCCTGGGAAGACCTGCCGGCTTCGATTTCGAGCCTTTTCAGCCCCAGACTTTCCGGAAGATCCCTGCCGTACTTTTTATTGCCGCATCTGCCGTCATAGCTGATGAGATAGGGGACATCCTTTTGGTTCAGCGCAGCCAGGAAATCGACAAACTCACCATGATCGATATGGGAAGAATAGCGATGATCCTTATCTCTGCACACCCCCTGATACGGCGGGTCCATATAGACCAGATCCGAACTTTCGATCTTCCCGATCATCGCTTTGTAATCCAGGCAGGTGACCCGGGCCTTCTCTTTCAGCAGAAGGGCGACCCCGCAGATATTCTTCCTCATATTCTCCGGCTTTGCCCCTTTTCTTCGCTTGTCGGGGCTCTGGTTGAAACGGCCATCGCTGTTATATCTTACAGAGCCTTTTACGCAGCGGGAAAGGAGGTAGAGGAACAATCGGGGATCATGGGTTCTGTTGAATTGGTCTCTGACCTCATAATAATGGGCAACGCTGTCAGCATGCTGCCGGTTCCACAACGCTTCATAGAAATCAGCCAATTCATCCGGCTGATGGATCACCAGCTCCAACAACCGAGATAACGGTCTGTTGGCATCATTCAACCAGTATTCCTTTGCAATTCCGGCAGATGCGCAGGCAATGCTGATGGCGCCTGTTCCCGCGAATGGTTCAACGATTCGGTCTGCATTGTTGGGGATGTATTTTATGATAGCAGGGGCTAAATTTCTCTTGCTGCCCTGATATTGGATCGGATGGGGGATTTTCATTTCATGGTTTCTTTGCGATCATCCATCGATTCTCATCTGCTCCAGGTTCCCCTCCCACTGAAGCCTGCCGCGGTATTGTCGGATATCGGCCTGTTTTTTGAACAGGATCAGCAGCCTGAGGCCCTCTTCAACGGCCTCTTTTTCGGTTTTGCACCCGGAAGCGGCAAGGGCTTCACGCATCAGATCATCATCGATGACGATATTGGTTCTCATGGATTCCTCCCGATGTGTACGGTACTGTTTCATCTTACACATTCCGATTGAGAAGTCAATCATCCGTTAAAATATCGGCTGATTGGCAAGCCTTCATTTCCCTGCAAGCCGCCCGGCGCTGAAATCTTACCGCTCCCTCACTTCTCTGATAAAGCTGACGATCTCATCTCTGTCCAGCCCCGGATTCCGTATCCATTTTTCGTTTCAAGTCCTCCCAAACGAACGCGCGTTTCTTCAACCTTTAAACGGTAATGGATTTGGATGGAAATTGAAAGGGGAATTGCAGAATGAAAAAGCCCTCCGAAGAGGGCCTTTTAAAAGTCTGCAAGAATATCTTACCGTTGGATATCGAAAATCCGGCTCTCCTGTTCCCCCAGCTCGACCACTTCTCCGTTGCAGCCGACCTTGATGGGATAGGCCCTTGCCCGCAGCGCGGTGACGGTCAATCTTTCCGTTGTGACCTCCACCTTGAGAAAACAGCCCCGGTACCGGACCTGAAGGCTCAGCCGGTCCAGCTCCTCCGGCAGGCACGGGTCGAACCAGACCACGTCCTCCCGGCCCATGATGCCGGTGTAGCCCCGCTGCATCTGATCCACTGTGCCGGCCATCGCGCCCAGATGAATGCCCTCGGGGGTGGTTCCGCCCTGGATATCCGCGACATCGCTGCATAGTGCATCGTTGAAGAGTTCCCAGGATCGGGCCCGGTCGCTTCTTGCCAGAACCCAGGAGTGGACCATCCAGCTCAGGGTGGAGCCGTGCGCGGTACGCTTCAGGTAATAGTCGATGTTTTTCGGGATGGTCTCGTACTCGAAGGGGTAGCCGAGCCTTTCGAAGATCTCCGAGATTTCCTCGGCCGGGAGGAGATAGAAGAGCATCAGCACATCGGCCTGCTTGGAGAGCTTGTACCGGTTCGGGGAGTCATTCTCCGATTCCAGAATCCGGTCCAGGCGCTGGATATCGCCGTACTTCTCCTTATACCCCTCCCAGTCGAACTCCTTGAGCTGCTCATACCCTTCGAACTGACTGATGATGCCCTCATCATGGAAGGGGATCTTCATCTTCCGGGTGATCTTCTCCCAGCGGGCCAGCTCTTCATCGTCGATATCGAGCTTTGCCCGGAGATAGACCGCCATATCCTCCGGCAGGATATCGAGGACATTCATGGCCCGTTCCAGCACCCATACCGCCATGACATTGGTGTAGGCGTTGTTGTCCAGGCCAGGTGTTTCAGCGTTCGGGTAGGCCTCGTGATATTCGTCGGGGCCCATCACCCCGGAAATCTCGTACCGGCCGCTCTTGGCATTGTAGGTCGCGATGCCGGACCAGAAGCGGGCGATCTCCAAAATCATCTCTCCGCCGTAGAACGCGAGGAATTCGATATCCCGTGTCACCTGATAGTAGTGGTAGATATTGTAGGCGATGGCCGCATTCACATGGCGCTGGCGGTTGCTGTTGTCCGGAATCCAGCGGCCCGACCGGGGGTTGAGGTGGATCTTCTGGCTCTCCTCCTTGCCGTTGCTGCCGCTCTGCCAGGGATACATCGCGCCCTTGAATCCGGCCTCCCGGGCTGCGGTTCTGGCCTCTGCCAGCCGGCGGTACCGGTACATGAGCAGCTCCTTGGTGATCTCGGGAAGTCGCCAGTTGTAGGTGGGAAAGATAAAGAGTTCATCCCAGAGGATATGGCCCCGGTAGGCCTCGCCGTGCCAGCCCCGGGAGGGAACCCCCACATCCAAGTCCATGACCATGCTGTTGACCGATGCGGTCTGGAGCAGGTGGAAGATATGGAGATGCAGAATTTTGCTGATCCGGTCCCCCCGCTTCTGGTCTCTGTCTTCGAAGGTGATGTCGAAATAGCTCCAGAGCTGCTCCCAGATCAGGGTCTGAGTTCGCAGAAGCTCGTCGAATATTCCTGCATCCAGCACCTCCTTCCGGGTCTCCAGACAGACATCCGAGACGGCCGGGTCCCGGGAGGTGTACATGCTTACCACCTTCTCCACGGTGGCCGGGATCTTCTTGTCGACGTTCACCCGGAAGTATTGGGCCGCGTAGCCCGATTCGGTCAGGGTTTTCCGATCTACGGTGACGGGCTGATGGTTTCGGTAGATCCGGGTCCGCGCGGACTGGGCTACCTGGAGATGAGACTGGGAGGTCTCCACCCGGATGCCGATGATCTCATCGCCGAAGATCAGCTCCTCGACGGGCCGCAGGTGATGGCCGTTCAGATCGCTGTAGCGCGCGACGCCGGCATTCGTCACCCGGCCGTCGAGTGCGGTCCGGAACTCGATGCTCCCCTCCCAGTTCTCCGGAGAAACGGTCAGCTCCTGTGCCGCGAGATGGGAGCAGCTCATGTGAACCAGACGGCGGCTCATGACCCGGGTGATCCGGCCGTCATCGTCCCGGAACCGGATCTTCCGGTGGAGGACTCCCCGTTTCAGATCGAGTTTCTGCCGGTAGTAGAGGATCTTCACCTTTCTGAGATCGAACCATTCCCCGTCTTCGATCCGGAAGGTGAGGGGCAGCCAGTTGGGCATGTTGACCAGATCCTCGTTTTCGACGATCTTACCCCGCACCTCGGTCTTGAGCCGGTTGTATCCGCCGGCCAGATAGGTTCCGGGATAATGGATATCGTCGGCTTGGGATTCCTCGGCCGCGCCCCGGGTGCAGAAGTAGCCGTTGCCAAGCGTGCAGAGAGCCTCCCGCAGCCTCTGGTTTTCCGGATCAAACCCCTCATAGGTGAGGCTCCAGTTCGTTTCGGACTGCTCCTCGGTCACGACTTCAAGAAATCTCTCCAGAAAGTCGATCACCCCATCCACATCGGCAAGCCGGTATTGCGCTTTTGTGCTTCTCCGGCCTTCCTGGGATGGATCATGGACCACGATCCCGATGCCGGTCTCCTCGATCGCGGCAAAGGCATCCTCGTCCGTCAGATCATCGCCGATGTAGAGGGGAAGCTTTCCGTCCGGATGGGCTCCTGCGCCGAAGGTCTCCATCAGATGCTCCAGTGCCCTGCCCTTGTGCCAGTCGATATCGGGCTGCAGCTCGAATATCTTCTTGCCGCCGGATTTCCGAAGCCCCTCCCACTCTGCTGCGGCCGCATCCACGGCCTGTGCCACGCCATCGGTATCAGCTTCGGCAACGTTCCGGTAGTGGATGGCAATCGAGAATTTCTTCCGCTCCACCAGAACACCTTCGATATCTTCAAGCTTTTCCTCGAGAAAGCTTTGGGCCGCATCCAGATCGGGCAGGGCCTTTACCCCCTCGTCATGCTGGAAATTTTCACCGTTTGGGCCGTGGATTTCAAATCCGTGGCTTCCCGCATAATAGAGATCCTTCAGGCCCACCCGATCCTCCACATCTGAAAGCCCCCGTCCGCTGACCACGGCAACGGTGCAGATCCGGCCGAGCTTTTTCAAAATCTTCCGCATCTCTTCGGAGAGGTGGGCCCGGTCCGGCTGATCCACGATCGGGGCAAGGGTTCCGTCGAAATCGAGAAAGAGTATGGGGGTCTTGCCCTTGAGCCGGTCCCGGATCTCTTCAAAATAATCCAGTGCCAAAGGAACATCTCCGGCATCTCTTTTCGAACTCCGGGGAGATTCTTTCGATTGCCCCGGGGATTCATCCAGCTCTTTGAGATCCGAGACAACCCGATCCGCACCGTTTTGGTAAAGTGCATCATTGATCCCGTTCCGATCCACACCGACCACCCAGCCGAAGTCTCCGCTACGGCCCGCCTCCACGCCGGAGATGGCATCCTCCACCACCACGGCTTGCTCCGGCCGGACCCCGAGCTGCCGGGCCGCGGCCAGAAAGGTATCGGGCGCAGGCTTCCCCTTGAGGTTCTGCTCCGCACCGTCGATCCCGTCCACCCGTGCTTCGAAAAGATCGGTCAGCCCGGTCTTCTCCAGAATGGTTCTGCAGTTTTTGCTGGAGGAGACGATCGCGGTCTTTATGCCCCTCTTCCGGAGGTTTTTGATCAGATCGACCGTGGAATGGTAGACCTTGACATCCCCCTCCTCCTTTAAAATCTTCTGGAACAGCTCATTTTTCCGGTTGCCCAGCCCGCAG
>JAABSZ010000207.1:0-6959 GCA_011390135.1 Desulfobacteraceae bacterium
ACCGGATCGTGGGCACCATTCTGGAAAAGCTCGACGTCCTCCCCCGCCAGGTACTCATCGAAGTGACCATTGCTGAGATCACCCTCTCTGCATCCAGAGACTTGGGAGTGGAGTGGGAATATGGAAAAGGGGAGGGCGCGCCGGACCTCTCACTGCTGGATGCAAACATGGGCAGTGCCGGATTGCAGTATATCGTCGGTCTGACCAATCGTTGGAAGACCACCCTTTCGGCACTGGCAAAGGAGGACAAGGTCAATATCCTGTCTGCACCCACTATCCTGGCATCGGACAACCGGGAGGCCAACATCGATATCTCCACGGAGATCCCGGTGGCCAGCGCCCAGTACCAGTACCAGTCCGAAAATGAGCCCCTGCTCCAGACCAACATCCAGTACCGAAACACGGGTGTTATTTTGACAGTCACCCCCCACATCAACGAATTCGGTCTGGTGAGCATGGATATCAGCCAGGAGGTGAGCGAGAAGAGCGAGAATGTGGATGTGGGAAGGGACAGTCTGCCCTCCTTTTTCAAGAGGAGCGTCAATACATACCTGACGGTACATCACGGCCAGACCATTGTCATCGGCGGGCTGATTCGGGAAAATGTCAGCACCGGAAGATCCGGTGTCCCCTGTCTCGGCGGAATTCCGGTGGTGGAGTTTCTCTTCGGCAGAAAGCAGGATTCCAAAGAGAAGACCGAGCTGATCATTCTGATCACTCCCAGGGTCATCGCCACCTTAGAAGATGTGGATATCGTCACCGAGGCATTTCGGGAGAAGATCGGGGATTTGGATGGGTTGTCCGAACACTAGTCGGATCAGCCTTTCCGGTCTTGTGGTCTTTTTCTTCCGGAGAGGAGCGGTCCGGCTTCCGGAAATCCTGCTCGCGGGGCTGCTCCTCTTTCCTTTTCCGCTGTCGGCAGAACCTACCCAGCCTTTATCCCCGCCTCCTTCGGTCGCCCTTATCGTCTCCAGAAACATCAAGCCCTATGTTGAAGCGGTTGAGGGGTTTCTTACCGGGATGCGGGAAAGCGCAAATGGGCAGATCAGCACCTTTTTCCTGGAAAACCATGGGGGAAAATCCAATGCCGCGCTGGCGGAAAAGATAGGGGGCCAAACCTTTTCCCTGGTGGTCACCATCGGACCCGAGGCGACCCGGCTCGCGCATGAAGCCCGAAAGGATCTTTCCCCTCGGTTCCTCTACAGCATGGTTTTAAACCCTGAAAATATTCTTGAACCGGATACCGGAGACTGCGGGGTTCCCCTAAATATCCCTGTCTCGGCCCAGCTTGAGGAGATCGCCTCCCATCTTCCGAAGATCAAACGGATCGGGCTCCTGTTCGATCCGGCCAACAATGAGGCTTTCTACAAAAACGCCCGAAAGGCCGCATCAGCGCGGGGTATCGAGATCGTGCCCCTGCGCGCAGGCTCCCGAAGCGAGATTCCCGAGGCCCTTCAAAAAGGGCAGACCTTGGATGCTCTCTGGATGATTCCGGACCGGACCATCATCTCCGAGAGCATCGTCGAGTACATCATCAAGGAGATGATTCTCCGGAAGATTCCGACCATTGGATACAACCGCTTCTTCTACGATTCGGGCGCTGTCCTGGCCTTTGCCTTCGATTACCGGGCACTGGGCGCTCAGACCGCAGCGCTGGCAGAATCGGCACTCACCGGAACCCTCTGCCCCTATGCGCCGCCGCTATTTTCCACCCTGGTCAACCATCGGGTTCTCCAACGTCTGGGCCTGGATTCAAATTTGGATTCGGATTTGGATTCAGGTTCGAAGTCGGGTTCGGAGGGATCATCCGGCTCATGAGATCCTTCGGCATCCATTTCCGGCTGCTGCTGGCGGCCTTTCTGCTGATCAGTGCCACAACCCTGCTGATGGGCTATATGGGGGCAGGGATCATCCATGATTTTGTCCGGACCCGTTTTGATGAGCGGATCGAATTTCTGGCCGAATATGTGGCCCTCAACGCGGAACTCGGGGTACTCATCGATGACCGGAGGATGCTCGAGCGGCTGGCTGAAAACCTTTTATCGGAAAAAGATGTCATCCGTGTTTCCCTGATGGACAAGAACGGGGAGATGCTGGCCCATGTCTCCCGATCCGCGCCCGGCTCAGTCTCGGCCGTGGAAACGCCGGTGGTTTTAAAGACCTCCCGGGAGGAGAGCATCGCATTCGGCTGGGCTGCGTCGGAGGCGGAACAGCGGGTGATCGGAACGGTGCGGGTGGAGTACAGCACCGGAGAGATCGATGCCCTGCTGCGCACCCTGCGCACCCGTTTTTTCTGGCTGTCGGTGGTGCTGGGAACCGGTGCGGTGGTGCTTTTTTACTTTATCTCCATGTCTCTGGTCTCCCCTGTCACCCGTCTGGTGGAGGCGGTTCGGCGGGTCTCTCTCGGGGATCTCGATTCCCGGGTAAGGCCGGAGGGGCCGCCGGAGACCCGCAACCTTGCACTCGCCTTCAACAACATGCTCGACTCCCTCCGGGAGAGCCGGGATGCCTTGGAGGATGCCCACCAGGAGATGATCCGGCAGCAGACCCTGGCCGAGCTGGGGAAATTCTCCATGATGATTGCCCACGAAGTGAAAAATCCGCTGAGCATTATCAAAAGCTCCCTGGATATCTTGAAAAAGGATACGGGCCTTACCTCTGAAGTGACGCTGGTCGGCTATATGGAGGATGAAATCCTGCGGCTCAATCGCCTGATCGAGGAGTTTCTCCTCTTTGCAAGACCTGCAAGGCCCAACCGGCGGGAGGTGGATGTCCATGAACTTCTGATGCAGCACCTGGACCGGGTTCGGTCGGCAAACCCAGAGGTTGGGCTCGACACCCAAATACCGTCATCTCCCTGCAACATCATCGCGGACCCGGATCTGCTGACAAGAGCCATCGGCAATGTGATCAAAAACGGGATTGAAGCCGGTGAAGGAAAGGGAAGGCTTTGCATCACCGCGCAGCAAGACCGTAAGGAGTGGAGCCTTTGGATCCGGGATGACGGCCCCGGCATAGATGGGAAGGATATCGAAAAGATCTTCGAGCCCTTTTACACCACCCGGGCAAAGGGAACCGGGCTGGGGCTCGCGTTTGCAGCTCAGGTGCTTCATGCCCACGGGGGAAGGATAATGGCCGAAAACCATGATACGGGGGGCGCTCTCTTCTCTATCCGGATTCCGATCGGCTTTCCCGAATCCGGCAAAATAAAGGTTTCGGATCGCGCCGGCCATTTTCCCGGAAAGCTTTTCCATTCGGACAATATCGATGGTGAACATGCCGAAAATACTGATCGTCGATGACGAGGAAAAAATGCGGTTCCTGCTCTCCATGATGCTGGAGAGAAAGGGGTATGGGACCGTCCAGGCCGGCAATGGTGAAGCCGCGCTGGAACGGCTGGAGAAGGAGTCCTGCGACATTGTCATCACCGACATCCGGATGCCGAAAATGGACGGCATCGGACTGCTCCAGGAGATTCAGAAACGGCACATTCCCGTTCCGGTGGTCTTTATCACGGCCTTTGCCACGGTCGATTCGGCCGTGGATGCCATGAAGAAAGGTGCGGCCGACTATATCACCAAGCCCTTTGAAGAGGATCGCATCCTGCTGACGATGGAGCGGACTCTGAAGCTTTCAAAGCTCATGGCGGAGAATCTTGATCTGAAAAGGGCACTCCGTTCTGCCGGGTCCGGAGAGATCGTCTATGTCTCCAGGAGCATGGGGCAGATGATGGCCCTTGCGGCAAAGGTGGCCGTAACCGATGCCGCGGTGCTGATCAGCGGGGAATCGGGAACCGGCAAGGAGCTGCTGGCCCGATACATCCACCGGACCAGCCCCCGATGCGACGGAAGATTTGTTCCGGTCAACTGTGCGGCCATCTCCCCGAATCTCGTGGAGTCGGAACTCTTCGGCCATGAAAAGGGCTCGTTTACGGGCGCGGACAGAAAGACGTTGGGCAAATTCGAATACGCCTCGGCCGGAACCCTGTTTTTAGACGAGATCGGCGATCTTCCTCTGGAGGCTCAGGCCAAGCTGCTGAGGGCCCTGCAGGAGAACCGCATTCAGCGGGTGGGCGGAAATGAGGAGGTGAATGTGGATGTCCGGGTCATCTGCGCGACCAACCGGAACCTCAAGTCCCGGGTGGAGAGCGGGGCCTTTCGGCAGGATCTCTATTTCCGCATCAACGTCTTTCCCATCGAGCCGCCGCCGCTGCGGAAGAGAATAGAGGATATCCTCCCCCTTGCCGAACACTTCATCGAGCGGAGGTGCGGTAAGGGGAGAATCGAACTGACGGAGGATGCCCTCGATCTGCTCAGGGAATATGATTGGCCCGGGAATGTCCGGGAGCTGGCCAATGCCATGGAGCGGGCCGTGATCCTGGGGCAGGATGAAGGGCGGATTACCGCAGAGACATTGGATTTCCTGATGCCCTCTCATTGCGGCTCGGAGGAAATGGGTGTGCAGGATTCTGCCGATTTCCGCCTTCCCGAGGCCGGGGTCTCCCTGGAGGATCTGGAAAAGGATCTGGTCCGGCAGGCCCTTGCGGCCGCAGGCGACAACCAGTCGGCCGCAGCACGGCTGCTGGGGCTCAGCCGGGCGAAATTCCGGGTGCTCCTTAAACAACTGCGGCAGGATGGCTGATCCATGACCATCCCCACCCGCGGCAGCGGCCCTGCTTCTCTCTTCTTCTGCACGCTTCTTTTTCTGACGGCAACGTTTTTCCCGAACGGGGTCATTTGGGGTGCGGAGAGGCCGGGCTTTCCCTTTCCCCCACCGCCATCTGAGACGATCCATGAGGATACCATGCTCATGTTCGTGGGGGAGGCGCTGGAGGTTCTATCCATCGCGTCCCGGCGGGAGGAGAGTGCATGGCAGGCGCCGGCCGTGGCCCGGGTGATCACCAGAGAGGAGATCGATGTCCGGGGAATCAGAACCTTGGGACAGGCCCTTGAAATGGCCCCGGGTTTTCACATGGCCCGGAAGGAGTGGGGGATGCAGCCCTATCTCCGGGGAATCCCCAATTCCCTCCTCTTTCTCTACGACACGGTCCCTCTCGGCTCCGACATCACCAAATCCCTCAACCCGCTGGGGCATGAACTCTCCCTTGCGCCGGTAAAGAGGATCGAGATCATCCGGGGGCCCGGATCGGTGCTCTGGGGGCCCGACGCGTTTGCCGGGATCGTCAATGTCGTTCCCATGACAGGAAAAGACCTGGATGGGGCCGAGACCGGCTTCCTCTACGGCGAGCCCGGAAGGAGAAAAGGCGCTTACGCCAATGTCGGAGGAACTGCGGGGCTCTGGGACGGCTTTCTGTCGGTGAGCGGCCGCAGGGAGAATGCGGAAGATCCGAAGATCGACATCGTCCGTTTCTGGGATGGGGAAGAAGCGGGGGCTGCGGCTCCCTTTGAAGAGCGGCTCGGCCGTCGGGAGCCCGGAGAGGAGCGGTATCTGGAGGCGGTTGCCCGCGCGGGATATTCGGACTGGCTGACGCTGAGCGGGCGGGTTTCCGATTACCGCAGGCCCTACGGCATCACCAGGGCTCAGGAGGATCTGACCTGGCGGGAGAGCCGGGGAGGGACCTCGGGCTTTTTCAAGCTGGAGGCCACAAAATCCTTCAACCATGCATCTGCCATCCGGTTCACCGGCAGCCAGTCCTGGCTCGGAAACGACGCGGACAGCATCGACCGTACTCTGGAACAGCGGGAGAGAACCACCTACGGAGAGCTGATCTACGACCGCTCCTTTCTGGCCGGTGCGGGGCTCTTCACCGGCGGGATCTCCTTTCGGGAGAAGCATGTGGAGAACGCGCCCTTCTGGAGCGGCTCCCTGCCGACCTTCCTGGGGCCTGAAAACGAGTTCAACCTGCTGCCCATCGTAACGGAGGCCGACTACGCGGCCCGTCTCCGGTCCGTTTTCGGCCAGTACTCCCACAAGTTAGGCCATGTGGATGCCTGGCTGGGGCTCCGGTATGATTCCCATGACGGGTACGGGGATCATCTGAGCCATTCTCTGGGGATGAGCTGGTCTCCGGTCGATTCCTGGATCTTCAAGCTGCTCTACGGAACCGCATACCGCACCCCCTATGCCCAGCAGATCCTGACACAGGATGATCCGGAGCCGGAGAGCATCGACAGCTACACCGCGCAGATCTCCTGGAAGGCGGCAAAGGGGGCGGAACTCTATGTCGCGGGCTTTTTCAGCCGTATTGAGGATCATGTGCTGGAAGATCCCTACGCCGGCACGGAGTTTTCTCTGCCGAACCATCAGAAGATCTACGGGGTCGAGGCTGCCGGGGCCATCTCCCTTTCAAAAGCCCTTGACCTGGAGGCCAACCTGACGCTCTTCAACAACAGCGGACCCAAAGAGCGCTACCACTACAACGACTACGACTTCGTCCGGGAGGACGGAACCGTGGTGCCCCATTTCACGGATCTGGAGTACCCATATGACAGGGGGGCCAAACGGCTCTTCAACCTTCTGGCGACATGGCATCCTTTTGAAAATACAACTCTTTTCGGAAGAGGGCGCTATTTCTCGTCAAGGGATCTCATCAACCCCAGGGAGGGAACCGAGATATCCCTTCCCGGCGTCTGGCTCTTTGATGCGGGCCTTCTTCGAAAGGATCTCTTTCTTGAAGGGCTGGATCTGTCGATATCGGTGAGAAACCTGACGGATCGGGGCTGGGAGACGCCCGGGACCTATGCGGTGATCGACGGGGAGGGGATATCGGTCGAAGCTGCCGTGAAGAAGGCGTGGTAGGAAGAAGTCCTTGTCGTTGCCAAGATCGATTCTTGACCGTTTCGGTAATGACGGATATACATCAGGAGGTGATCGCATGCTTGCTAAAATTCAGAAATGGGGAAACAGCCAGGGGCTTCGTCTTACAAAGAACCTGCTAGCCGATGCGCAGCTTGAGGTCGGTGACGAGGTGGATATCCATGTAAAAGACAGATCGGAAG
>JAABSZ010000208.1:0-6955 GCA_011390135.1 Desulfobacteraceae bacterium
AGACTTGCTACTTGATGACGAGCCCCTTTTCAATGGAATAGGCCGTCAGGGCCGAGACATTATGGAGATCTAGCTTCTTCATCAGGTTGGCCCGGTGCTTCTCCACGGTCTTTACGCTGATGCAGAGATAGTCGGAGATCTCCTTGTTCTTGTAGCCCTCGCCTATGAGCTTTAAAATCTCCCGCTCCCGCTGGGTCAGCGAATCCCAGGAGGTACTCGTCTTGAAGCTCTTCTTCCCCTCGAGGTATCCGGTGAGAACCTTCTCGGATATGTCCGGGCTCAGGTAGGTCTTGCCCGAGAGGACGCTTCGGATGGCCATGAGCAGCTCTTCATGGGTGGAGTCCTTGAGGCAGTATCCGTCCGCGCCCGACTGAAAAGCCTCGAGGATATACTCTTCGGACTTGTGGATGGTCAGTGCCAGAACCTTGGTTTGGGGGGTCTGTTTCTTGATCTCCTTGATCGCGGCAATCCCGTTCATCTTGGGCATGGCCAGATCCAGAAGGATCAGATCCGGGGTAAAGCTCGCAGCAGAGCGCACAGCCTCAAGCCCGTCTTTGGCTTCGCCGACCACCTTGAATTCGTCATCACCACTCAGCAGAGAACGCAATCCCTCTCTGAGGATCGTATGGTCCTCGGCGATAACTATGCTTTTTTTCTCCATAGCCTGACTCCTCTGGAAAGATGATGCCGCCGATAACGCTTTCAGGTTTATTTGATGCTTGGGCGAGTGGCTGACATCGTTTGGATCTACTGTATCACCATTTCTAAAATACAGTGAAATATGTATATACCATCTTTTCCCCATCCAGTAAAGTGATATTTACAGCTTTTGCGGCTGATGCATGTTTTACATAAAGGTACAAAATGGCATTGATTCTTATTATCGAAGATAACCCTGCACTAGTGAAGATTCTTCATGAGATGCTGACAACCAAACTGAAAGAGATCACCGTTACCACAGCATCGAATGGCAAAGATGCCCTGGCAGCCATCGAAAACCAGCCGCCGGATCTGATCCTGATGGATATCAAGCTTCCAGGAGAGAACGGGCTGCAATTGACCCAGACGATTAAAAAGAGATATCCGGATATCCGGATCATTGTCAATTCCAATTATGATTTTCCGGAATACAAGAAGGCCGCGCTCCAGTTCGGGGCAGATGAGTTCATTTCCAAAGGGAGCGGAACCTCAGAGGATATGATCGAGCTGATCCAATCTCTTTTCAGCACGTTTGGGGTCGATGATCCCTCCCGGGATCAGGGGGCTCAAGACCAGAAAGGAGATCCGGCCCTGCCCGGATAATGGAGGAAAAAATGATGGAAAACGACATCGATCGCTTCTCAGGAAACGGGGTTATTAACATTCGAAAGCAGCACATATTGAACCCGATTACCGATCCATTTCCGGAGAAATCCTCTTTTGTCATCCAAAAGAGACCCTCAAAAACCAGGATCGGCCGATTCAAGAACTCCGATACGGAAATCGCTCCTCCTGTTATGGGAAAGGATATTGAAACCGGCTCTTCCTCCAACGCAGCGAACTGATTATGCCTCTGAAAATGCCCTTTACACAGTGGATACCGTGGAAATTTCTCGTCAAACGAACCGCCAGGGCATACGGGGTCATCGACCCGGTGAACCTGATGGCCCAGGTGCGCCGCTTCTCCCAGCCCTCGGAGGTGCAGGAGCCTATCGAGCTGCTCCGGGCCGGCATACAGTTCCATGCTCGTGGGCTGATCAACACCAAGGCGATCCAGCATAACCTGGACTGGGTCTGGCCCTTCTGGGTGGAGCGGCAGTTCAACCCGAAAGACGTCTCATTCATCCCCAGAGCATTCTCCTTCTCCCATGTCAACCTGACCCACCGGAACTGGACCGCGGTGGGCCAGCCCTTTGCCCCGCTCTATCCCATTGTCGACCCGCGGGGGCTTGTAACGCCGCTCTTTGACGGGTGGTCCATCGACTGCTGGATCATTCCCGAAAACGGAGAGCCGCTGCTTCCCTCCCGTCTGGAAGAGGCCGAGCAGATGTGGGATATCCGGGAGAACCCGACAGTGCGCACTCGTTGCCTGCAGGATGGGCGGCGGATGATCAGTGCTGCCCGGGTGGAGGTCTGCGATGGGACCCCCTGCCTCGTTCTGACGGCAAAGGCCGAATCCCCGGACCCGGCATGGCTGGCAATTGCGCTGCGGCCGTACAACCCCGAGGGCATCCAGTTCATCGAAAAGATCGAATACGAAGATCAGGAAGCCGGGCCCAACTGGATCGTTGATGAAAAGACCCATATCCATCTGAGCGAAGCTCCGGAACGGCTCCGCTTCTCCAACTACGAGGAGGGTGATGTTCTCCACCGCCTGGGCGGGGATCATGCTTTCCGCAGGCATTCGGTGGAATGTGATGTTGGAATGGCCACATCGGCCGCGCTCTATTCGGTGGCAGGGGACGGGATTCGGGAGGTGAGCCTCCGGGTTCCGCTGACCGGCGAGGAGGTGCGCTCCCGGTTCACGGCACAGCCCCCGCGGTCAACCAAGACCTGGAGCAGTGCCTTGTCTGGCGCGGCCGAGCTGGAGATCCCCGATCCCAAGATCCGGTTTCTCTTCGATGCGGCCCTCCGTTCACTGATCCTGCTCTCGGCAAAGGATGTGGTGCCGGGGCCCTATACCTACCGGCGCTTCTGGTTCAGGGATGCCTGCTTCATGCTCAATGCGATATTGGCAGCCAACCTGACCGAGCGGGCCGAGCGGATCCTCTCCACCTTTCCGGCACGGCAGCGCCGTTCCGGCTATTTCCGCTCCCAGACCGGCGAGTGGGACTCCAACGGCCAGACCCTCTGGATCATCGACCGGTATCAGCAGCTCACCGGGGACCGGCTGGGCAAAGAGTGGCTGGATGCGGTGGTATCGGGCGCGGAATGGATCAAACGAAAACGGATCCGAAACGGAGACGGTCTGCCCCATGACGGGCTCCTGCCCCCGGGCTTCAGCGCGGAGCATTTCGGCCCCAACGACTACTACTATTGGGACGACTTCTGGGGCGTTGCCGGGCTGAAATCAGCAGCTCGTCTGGTTTCGATTTTCGGTTCGGAGCGCCGGTCACTGCAGATTCTCAAAGAGGCCCTCGATTTCGAGCGGAGCATCTTCAAGAGCATCTCCACCATTCCCGACAAACGGTGCCGGGGCGGCATTCCGGCCGCGCCCTACCGGCGGATGGACGCGGGCGCGATCGGCTCTATGGTGGCCGACTACCCGCTCCGGCTCACCCCGGCCCGTTACCCCCGCATCATGAAGACAGCCGAATTTCTCATGGAATTCTGCTTTCAGCAGGGCGGGTTCTTTCAGGACATGATCCATTCCGGGATCAATGCCTATCTTACCCTGGACATCGCGCAGACCCTGCTGAGAAGCGGGGACCCGAGATACCGGGATCTGATCCGCAGCGTTGCCGACTTTGCCTCCCCCACGGGCCAGTGGCCAGAGGCGATCCACCCCCTCACCCGGGGCGGATGCATGGGCGATGGCCACCACGGATGGGCCGCGGCCGAGTGGGTGGTGATGATCCGGAACCTCTTTGTCCGGGAGGAGGATGAGGGGCTGATCTTCGGCTCCGGGATCTTTCCGGAGTGGCTGGAGAGATCGGCAAACGAAAGAGAAGAGGCCGATGGGCGGCAGGTCTGCTTCGGCCCCACCCCCACCCCCTACGGCCCTGTGAGCCTCTTCATCGAAAGGGAGAACGGAAGCCTTTTCCTGAAGGTATCGGCCACATGGCGGGAAGAACCGCCTTCGATGTCGGCAAAGGTCCCGGGCTTTATACCTTTTGAGATCACGGACACGAATCAGCGGTATCTACTGGAACCGGATCACGGAACCGGACCACAGAACGGTATCACAGAACCTGAAAACGGAACCTGAGTGAGCATGAAACCGGCAGAGCTGAATCTGAATCCCCGACAAAACCGTTGGGAGGCGCACCCATGAAATCGGTAGTTCTCGGCATCGACATCGGCGGAACCAACACCAAATTCGGCCTGGTGGAGCAAAACGGCGGCATCGTTTCCCGCCATAGGATCCCCACCCATGCGGATCAGCCGGCTTCGGACTTTTTCGACCGGCTTTTTGGGGAGATCCAAGATCTGAAGGGGGATGTCTCCGATGAAGTGGAAGTCAAAGGCATCGGCGTGGGCGCGCCCAACGCGAACCACCATACCGGAATGATCGAAACCCCGCCCAACCTCTCTTGGGGAACCGTTGACATCGTGGAACTGATCCAGAGGCACATGGATCTGCCGGTGGCCATCACCAACGACGCGAACGCGTCCGCGCTGGGAGAGTTCCGGTTCGGCGCGGCCAAAGGAATGAAGCACTTCATCCAGATAACCCTCGGCACAGGGGTGGGCAGCGGGATCATCGAGGACGGAAAGCTGATCTACGGCCACGACGGCTTTGCCGGGGAGATGGGGCATGTGACGGCCGTCCGGGGGGGGCGGCAGTGCAACTGCGGAAAAAAGGGATGTCTGGAGACCTATGCATCGGTCAACGGCCTGCGCCGGACCATCTATGAGCTGCTCTCGGAGATGACCGAAAAGAGCGGCCTGAGAGATCTGAAATGGGAAGAGATGACAGGCGACAAAATCCATGAGGCCGCAAAGAACGGGGACCCTGTCGCGGAAAGGGCCTTCGGCCGGACCGCGAGGATACTGGGGGAAGCAATGGCCGATGCCGCTGCCTATTTCAGCCCCGAGGCCTTTGTCCTCTTCGGCGGCATGATGGGTGCGGCAGAACTGATCCTCGACCCGGTCAAGGATCATATGGAGGAGAACCTCTTTCCGGTCTTTAAGGGGAAGATCCAGGTGATCCCTTCCGCGCTGGACGCGGGGAGTGCTGGGATCATCGGGGCCGCGGCCCTGATCTGGGGAGAGCTGGAGAAAAAAGAGAAAGCATCCGAAGGCAAAAAAGAGGCATGAAGCTGAAGGGAAAGGAAAACCCAAAATGAGGAAATACAGGAAATGAAACCGACAGAAGAACTGAAGGCCGAGCATGAAGGAGTTCTTCACATGCTCGATATATTGAGTGCGGTGGTGAATAAGAACGAAGCCAAAGAAAATGTTCCGAAGGAACACTTCGACGGCATCTTTGAATTTCTTCGGGTCTTTGTGGACCGCTGCCACCACGGCAAGGAGGAGGATTTTCTCTTTCCTGAGATGGAGGCGGCCGGGGTTCCGAAAGAGGAAGGCCCCATCGGCGTAATGCTCATGGAGCACCAGGCCGGCCGGGATTTCGTGACGCAGATGGAGGCCGGAATCAAGGAACTGCTGGGGGGAGAGGAGCAGGGCCGGGAACGGTTCCGGAAGGCGGCCCGAAACTATATCGACCTGCTCCGCCAGCACATCCACAAGGAGAATACGATCCTCTTTCCTATGGCAGACGCCAAGGTTCCGGCCGAAAAGCTCAAAAGCATGGAAAAGGATTTCGCCAAAGTGGAAGAGGAGCGGATCGGCCCCGGCAAGCATGAGGAATTTCATGCCCGACTAGAGCAGTATGCAGGCATCTATCTGAAATAACAATTTTTTACCAAAAGCCTAAAGGAGGTTTAAAAATGGCAAGAGAAATCTTCATCGACATTCCCGAGTGCATCGGCTGCGAAAGCTGTGTTGAAGTCTGCCCGGACATCTTTGAATTCGACGAGGATGAGGAGAAGGCCCGGTTGATAAATCCGGAAGTGAAAGATGAAGAGTGCGCGCAGGAGGCTATAGATACCTGCCCCGTGGAATGCATCCATTGGGCCGACGAGGAGTAGCCGGTGGAACAGAAAAAGATTCTGACCGTAACATTGAATCCGGCCGTGGACAAGAGTTCGGATGTGGGGCATGTGGTTCCGGAGAAGAAGCTCCGGTGCGGCAGGCCCCAGTATGAGCCCGGCGGCGGCGGGATCAATGTGGCCAGGGCCGTTGCCAAACTGGGGGGGCAGGCAACGGCCCTCTACCTGGCCGGCGGACTGACAGGCGAGCGGCTGAAACGGCTGATCCGGGAGGAGGGCATCGACCATAAGCCCATCGAAATCGAGGGAACCTCCAGGGAGAACCTGGTGGTCTATGAGAAGGCCACGGGTCTTCAGTACCGGTTCGGCATGCCCGGGCCCGAGATCAGGGAAAAGGAATGGCGGGCCTGTCTGAAGGCGATTTCCGAAGCGGGAAATCCCTATTTCGTGGTTGCAAGCGGCAGCCTTCCCCCGGGGGTTCCGGTCGATTTCTACGCACAGGCGGCCAGAGCCGCGAAAAAGGCCGGGGCAAAGATGGTCCTCGACACCTCGGGAAATGCCTTGGCCGCAGGCGTCGAAGAGGGGGTCTTCCTGGTCAAGCCGAACCTCAACGAGCTGAAGGACCTCACCCATGAGGAGGATATCGAAGAGGAGACCCATCTGGAGGAGATCGCGTCGGAGATGGCCCGAAAGATCATTGGGAGCGGCAGGAGCGAGATTGTGGTGATCTCCCTGGGCGCGGCCGGGGTTATGATGGTGGACAAGGAGGATTCCCGCCGGCTGCGTGCGCCCACGGTCGCCATCAAAAGCAAGGTCGGGGCCGGCGACAGCATGGTGGCCGGGATGGTCTTAAGCCTTGCCCGGGGCAACTCACGGCTCTCTGCGGTCCGCTTCGGCCTGGCCGCGGGCGGGGCTGCGGTCATGACGCCGGGGTCGGAACTCTGCCGGCGGGAGGATACCGAGGCCCTCTTCGAGAAGATCCATGCGGACGAGGGAGAAAAGGCGTGATCGGAATCGCCATGATAGCAGGGAACCGTTGGAATCGGTATGATAGCCGGGAATCGGAGAAAAGAGGGCAAGTCCATCCCTTTCTCCGTATGGGATACGGCGCGGATCGATATCGATTGAAAAACTTTCAAACGGCCGCTCTTCACTCTTTCGATTCCGACTAAGGCTCCGATTCCGACTAAGGCTCCGGTTCC
>JAABSZ010000209.1:0-6882 GCA_011390135.1 Desulfobacteraceae bacterium
ACCTGCCGCTGGAATTCAGCACCTATTTCTCTCCGGATATGAACGACTATTCTCCGGTCCGGCTCTCCGGATACTTTCTTCTCGGCTATGTGCTGAAGGAGTGGAAAACCCGATCCGCTCCGGGGCTTTCCGGGCTGGTTCTGGTCTTTCTTATGGGGGCGGCCGGAACCATTTTCGGCACCTTTTTCATGAGCCGGAGCGCGGGAGAGTTCCATCCCTTCTTCTACAAATATTACAGCATCACGGTTGTGGTCATGAGCGTCTCCCTGTTTCTGCTGATCAAAAGCATCTTCTACACCCGGAAAGAGACCAGAGCGGACGGCGTCGAGATCATCCGTTTCAACTCTCCCAAGATATTACAGGAGATCGGGATCAGCGTCTTCGGGGTCTATCTGATCCATGCCCTGGTGCTGGAGATCCTGCGGGACGGCTATTTCGGATTCATCATCGACCACACCAACTTTCTCGGCGCGGCCCTTCCCCTCTGGATCGGGATTCCGGTCTTTGCATCGACCATCTTCATTCTTTCCCTTCTTCCCATACTGCTTATCCGGCGGATTCCGGCCGCAAGAGAGATATTTGCATGAGAACTTCAAAAATGAGGATATTATCATGGTGATTTCAGACCGAAGAAAGATCTTCCGCCTTTTCCTGATCTGCTTCTGTACGATTCTCCTCCTCCCTCCCACATCAGGAGCCGAAGAATCAGATTTGAAACTGGTTCCGGAGTACACCTCCTTTACCCAGTTTGCTGGCCTTCCCATCCAGGAGATGCCCAAACGCGCGGCATGGAAAAAGGCCGCGCCCGAGATCGAGGATATCTCGATTTCGAGAAAGGACGGAGAAGAGGATCAGCCGGCCCTCTGGTACCATTCCGGAACCGAGGGAAAAAAGCCGCTGCTGCTGGTACTCCACAGTTGGAGTGCGGATTATCTCCAGCACTACGGCATCCCCTACGGCCTATTTGCGGTTCGCAACGACTGGATCTTCATCCACCCCAATTACCGGGGAGATTTCGACAACATCGACGCGACCGGATCGGAAAAGGCGGTAAAGGATGTTCTGGATGCGCTGGCCTATGCCAAAGAGAACGCGCCCGTGGATGAAGATCGGATCTATCTGGCCGGGTTTTCGGGCGGGGCCATGATGAGCCTGGTGATGGCGGGCCGCTATCCGGAGAAGTTCACCGCAGCCCTCGCCTGGGTTCCGGTCTATGACCTGAACGACTGGTACAAGACCGTGATCAAATCCTCCTATTCCTATACCCAGCACTACAAGCACGACATCGAAGCCTCCTGCGGCGGAAAGCCGGACGCGGATGAAAAGGCTGCCGAGGAATGCCGGAAACGGAGTCCGTCATCCTACCTGGAGAATGCGCGGGGAAAGGGTGTGAAGGTCTTCATCAGCGGCGGAATCGAGGACCATTTCGTTCCCCCCTCCCATGCGATCCGGGCCTTCAACGTGCTGGCAGACGAAAAGGATCGGATCTCCGAGGCCCACATCGATTCCCTTGACAAAACCGAATCCCTGCCCAAGGGTTTAGAGGGACACGCGGAAAAGCATCCGCTCTTCGAGGAGGCCGGGCTGCCGGTCGCCTTCAGCCGGACATCCGGCGATGCAACGATCTATCTTTTTGAGGGCGGACACAACATCATCTACAATGCGGGGTTTCAATGGCTTTCAAAACAGCGGCGATGATTGCAAGGAGAATTTTTTTATCAATGGGAATCTTTTTTCTTTTGGCTTCTCCGACATCCGCGCAGGGCATCGACCCTGCCGAAAATCCGATTCGAATCTTTCGGGACGCGCCGGGGGAAAAGGTTATGACACAACTGGAAGAACGGCTGATTGCTGAAGGGCTTATCAATGTGCGGGAACTCGATCCCTCCATTATTGTGGATCTAAAATATGCAAGCCCGGACAACTTCATGGGCGCAAGCATCTACGGCGATTTCAACGAAGCATATCTCCGGCCCGAGGCTGCAAAGAAGCTGGTAAGGGCAAGCCAAATCCTGCAAAGAAGATTTCCGAACCTGCGGATTTTTGTGGGGGATGCGCTCCGACCCCGATCCGTGCAGCGGAAGATGTGGGCCCTGGTGGAAAACACGCCGATGCAGCGGTATGTGGCGGACCCCGGTCGCGGCTCCATGCACAACTACGGCGCGGCCGTGGATGTCACGCTATTTGATATGAATACGGGAGAAGAGGTCGATATGGGAACGCCGCTCGATTATTTCGGGCCTCTGGCACAGCCGGCGCTGGAGGCGGATTATCTGAACACCGGAGAGCTGACCCGGGAGCAGTACGGTAACCGGATAATCTTACGAAATGCCATGCGGGATGCGGGATGGCATGTTCTGCGGATCGAATGGTGGCACTTCAATGCCTTTCCCAAGGACTTTGTCCGGGGAAATTATTCGATTATTGAATGAGAAGCGTTTAAATCCACGCCTTCTTTCTACCCGATGAACATCTGGGCTGCGGGAGGATGTCAAGGTGCAGGATCGCTTCCATCTATCCTTCATAGCCGGTCAGGTTGTAATCCCGGATCATCTCCAGCACTTTTTTGGCCGGCATCTTTCCCTTGCGCCGGCATAGATATTTGAAGTGTTCCCACTCATACCGGGGAACGCCTTTGATGGTGACGGTGATGGTCTCTTCATCAGGATCGACCGGCTTTACCGGCTCTACCGGCGCCTCCTCCTTCTCGGTATCCGAGTCGGGCATCAGCGGCTCCGGTGTTCCGTCGATAAATGAGAAGCTGACATGAATCCGGCTCCCCTGGAAGATGAGCCCCCGGATCTCTGCATCGGTCAGGTCTTCGATGCCCTCCTCTTCCAGCTCGATGGTTTCCGTCTGGGCCATGTGTAGGATCGTCTTGTCGAAGACCTTTCGGATCAGTGTGGTCCGCTCCCGAACCAGATCGATCCGGTGGGAGCCGATGCTCCCAAGGCTTGCCACCGCGCGGCGGATCTCCTGTTCGGCCTTTTTGCGCATCTTTTCCTGCTATCCCCCTCCATAGCGCCGGATCTTCCGAACGGTTTCGGCAAACCAGACCGGCATCATCAGCGCATAGAGAAAATTCAAATCGCGGGACCGCTCCCCCTCGATGTAGAGCCGTTTTTCCTTCTCCACCTGTTCGAGGGATCTTTTCAGTTCAGATTCCGGCACATGATACTGGTTTCCCAGCCCGATCGCCTCTCCCTCTTCCTTGTGCCAGCCTTCCGAGCCGGAAAGAAGCACCGCCTCTGCCGGGATCTTCTGAGTACGCAACTGACAGATCAGCCCATCTTCCGGATCGGATGCCATGATAAGGATTGCAGGCCGCTTCGTCACACGCTTGGATGGCCTTCGATCCTGGCTGAAGACCTGCCGGGAATCGGCATACTGCCGATCATGATAAACATGGATCAGGGTTTTTTCAATATCGGAGGGGGGTGTATGGGAAGGGAAAGAATGGTAACGGGTCAGATAATAATGCTTTTTCAGGTGCTCCAGGCGCTTTTCCAGTATTACCATCGCGCCCCCTCGGCCCGGGGTGCGGCTCAGTCCCACAAGGTACATGGCACTCTCTCTATTCCGCCCGAGGCAGCACTCTTCTCAGATGGAAAGATCCTTCTCTGCATCCCGGTAAAAATCATGCACAAAATTATTTTCATCGGAAACCGGTGAAATAATATCTCCGATAATCTCTATGGTATCGCGCATCTCACCCAGTTTTCGCTCCTTCTTTTCCTGCATTGACGGCGGATGGATTTCCGCGAGAATCATTCCCCTGTCCGTAATCAAAATCGGGGCTCCCGTTCTTTTCACCAGATCGAATACCGAACTGTAGTTTCCGGTGAATTCATCAAGGGTTATGGAGTTCATATGGCCATTCCTCCTTCAATTTTCCTGGAAATCACCTATTCCGACAAAGGCCATCTCACCGCAATAGTTGTGCCGCGTCCCTCACCGGAAAGAATCGAACCGGAAAGGATCAGAAGGGTTCCGCCCGAAAGATGTGCCCTCTCCCGCATGCTGGAAAGGCCGATGCCGTACTTTTCATTCCCCTTGTCGGGAAGATTTTCCGGATCGAACCCCAACCCGTTGTCCTGCACCGTCATCAGAAGCTGCCCTTCCTCTTTCTCCAGCCGGATCTCTGCCCGGTCTGCCCGGCTGTGCTTTCCCACATTGTTCAATGATTCCTGAATGATCCGGAAGATGACGATCTTGAGGGGCCCCGGAATCTCTTCCTCCTGCAGACCATAGAACTTTTCGATCCGGAGTTCCGGATAGATCGCCTGCATCCGGCCGCAATGCTTTTCGATTGTCCATATGACCCCGATCTCCTCGATGCTGCGGGGCCAGAGATCCTGCATGATCCTGCGGACCTCGTCGATATTGTCCTGGAGTGAGGAGATGATCGTCTCCAGAGAGGGGCCCGAAGACCGCTGACCCCGAATCGCGGCAAGCCTCATCTCCAGCCCCATCTTCGTGGCCGTAAGACTCTGGGCCACGGTATCGTGCAGATCCATTGCCACCAGCTTCCGCTCGCTCTCCTGCGCGGTCAGCAGCTTTGAAGAGAGCTTTCTCAGCTCCTGCTCCGAATGCTGCAGCTCCCGATGCATGCGTTGTTGTTCGGTCACATCGAGAGCCATTACCAGGGAGGCCGGTTTGTCAAAATAGAGGATCGGGGTGGCATGGAGTTCCACCCAGCACTCGCCTCCTGGAACCCGGAAGCTGACCGCATCGGAAAGGGAATCGCCGGAATCCCCGTTGAGTGTTGCCGCGCCGGCAATATACCCGTCGATCCGCTCATGATCCGCGGGGTCGAACAGCATCCGGTGGGAGCGGCCCGAAAGGGCATCCATAGTCGTCTCCAGCCGTTTCAGCAGCACCGGATTGGCATAGACGATCTTTCCGTCGCGCAGCACATAGATACAGGCCGAACTCTTCTCCGCGATGGTATGGTACCGATGCTCCAGCTCCACGGAAAAACCGCGCGCGCGCAGCATGATCTCCACCCGCGCCTGGAGTTCTGCCTTGTCGATGGGGGTGTAGATGAGTTCGTCGATGGTGCGCCAGAGATGGCGGGTGAGGATGCTCACATCCTTTTTCGAGGCCACGAAGAGGAAGGGAAGAAATACCGGATGATCCACCTCCTTCTGCTTTCGGACATCGACCCAGTGGCGCTCCAGGGCAACGCCGTCCACGATCCCGAGATCGTAACCCTCTTTCGGGGCTCCGTCTTCGGGAAAAAGGACCGTGTACTTTTCCTTCAGCCAGTCGCCCAGCAATTTCCGGTTGGCCCGGTTTTCCAGAAGCAGCAGGATGCGGTTCAATTCAAAGGCCCTTTCCCAAATAGCTCATTTCCCGTGCCCTGATCCGGTTCTGAAGAGGTCTGCTCCCACCGGGGCCGGTTCTCCCACTTCGATGCCGCGCGAGGTGATCCGAAACTCCCGGATCGTGGTCTCATGGTCAGAAAGCCGCTTCTTCAAAACGCCGATGATCTTCCCCAGCCCGAGATGACCGGGAGCCAAAGTCCGCTCTACATACCGCATGAAGATGATATTGTCGGAAAGATAGCTCAGCCCGGCCGCGATCACACCGTTATCATTGGTGATCTCGTAAACCTCGTTGATGAGAAAGATGGTGGTTCCCATATTGGCCATATATTTGGTCAATGCGTGGACCTGCGCGATGAGGTTCTCCCCCCGGATAGAGAGGCGGTAGCCGGCCATGCTGTCGATGATGACGATCTGCGCGCCTCTCTCCTCCACCTCCCCCCGAACCCTGACCGCGAACTCGTCCGGGGTGAAGAGCAGAGGTTCGATCTTTTCGATCCGGAGCAGATCCTTCTCCACCAGGCTCTGAAACGGCAGGCCGATCCCTTCGTACCTGGCCCGGATCAGCGGGATCTCTTCATCAAAAGCGTAGATCACCGCGAGTTCGCCCCGCTTTGCGGCCTCTTGTGCGAACTGGTACCCGAGTGTACTCTTTCCCACCCCCGAAGGCCCGCTGATGATGGTGACGGTTCCCCGCTCCACCCCGCCGAAGAGCATCCGGTCCAGCACCGGAACCCCCGACGGGATCTGCTCCCGCACGAATGTCCGCCTGTGATTCTCCGGAACCAGCCTCGGAAATATCTTCACGCCCTCACCGGTGATCTTCAGGGTATGGTATCCGCCCCGGAAATCAGAGCCCCTGAATTTGGTCACGATTGCGGCCCTTCGATCGGAAAACGCGTCCAAGGTGATGACGCCGTCGCTGATATACTGAAGATCCTCGTCCGGGGCCTCATGGCTTGCCTCGGAGATGAAGATCACCGTGATCTCCGCCTCCACCAGGTACCGGAGAAAGGAGAGTACCTGTCGCCGGTACTGCTGGGGATCGGTGGAGAGGTAGCGCATCTGGGTGATCGCGTCGATGACGACCCGGCTCGGCTGCAGGCGCTCCACGACCTCGACGATCTTTTCGGTGACAGGCCCCCGTTCCACTTCGGCCGGGGAGAAGATGTCATAGCTTTCCAATTCCGAGAAAAAGGTGACAGAAGGCCCCAGATGGAGGATCTCGATGCCCGTAATATCCAGGTTCATGTAACAGGCATTCTCCCGGAGCTGGGTCTCGGTCTCCGACAGGGAGATGAAGAGGGTCTTTTCACCGCTCTGTCTGCCGGCCATCAGAAACTGCAGGGAGAGGCAGGTCTTCCCCGCGCCGGGCCCTCCTTTAAGCAGATATGCCCGCTTTGAAATCAATCCGCCGCAGAGGATTTCATCCAGCCCCTCAACTCCGGTGGAAATCCGCGGCCGCGGCAAATCCCCCATCGCTCTCTCTTGGGTCATCATCCGAATCCTCAAAATATTCTCTTTATTCATGGTCATATCCAAATCGCCCTTAAAG
>JAABSZ010000210.1:0-6844 GCA_011390135.1 Desulfobacteraceae bacterium
GAATTATCAAGGAGGCCTTTCATATTGCACGATCAGGACGGCCGGGCCCTGTGCTGGTGGATATTCCAAAGGATGTGGTCAAGGAGGTTATCGACTACAAAGCCCCCGGAAAGGTGAAGATGCGCACCTACAATCCCACCTACAATCCGAACCGCCGGCAGTTGCAGAAGGTGATCAAGCTCGTTGAAGAGGCCGAACGGCCCGTGATCTTTGCGGGCGGCGGAATCATCCTTTCCGAGGCATCAAAAGCGCTGACCGGATTTTCCCGAAAAGCCCAAATCCCCGTCACCGGCTCACTCATGGGGCTGGGGGGATTTCCCGGCTCCGATCCATTATGGCTGGGGATGCTGGGAATGCACGGAACATATCGGGCCAACATGTCGACCAGCGTCTGCGATCTGCTGATCGGCATCGGGGTCCGGTTCGACGACCGGGTCACGGGCAGGACAGACGCATTTGCAGCTCAATCCAAGATCGTCCACATCGACATCGACCCGACCTCCATCCGGAAGAACATCCCGGTCACCATCCCCGTTGTCGGGGACTGCAAAAACTCTCTGGACATGTTAAATGAAATGCTCGGCGACGCGGACCTCGGCGATCTCTCTGAACGGCGCAAACCCTGGTTCGAACAGATCGATGAGTGGAAGCGGGCCGGCCGTCTCGACTATGAACAGAAGGAGATCATCAAGCCCCAGTTCGTGGTGGAGAAGCTCTACGAGCTGACCGAAGGCAAGGCGATCATCACCACCGAGGTGGGCCAGAACCAGATGTGGGCCGCCCAATATTATCACTTTGACCGGCCCGGCCACTTCATCACCTCCGGGGGACTCGGCTGCATGGGATTCGGCCTGCCGGCCGCGATCGGCGCGCAGATGGCCTGCCCCGACAAGCTGGTGGTGGATATCGCGGGGGACGGCTCCATCCAGATGAATATCCAGGAGATGGCCACAGCAGTCCAGTGCTGCCTGCCTGTGAAGGTGGTGATTTTAAACAACGGCTATCTCGGCATGGTCCGCCAGTGGCAGCAGCTATTCTACGACAAGCGGTACGCCTGCACCTGCATGGAGCATGCGCCCGACTTCGTGAAGCTGGCAGAAGCCTACGGCGGCGTGGGGCTGCGGGCCACAAAGCCGGAAGAGGTGGAGACCGTTCTGAAGCAGGGTCTTTTCAACCACAATGACCGGCCCGTGATCATGGACTTTGCCGTTGACAAGGAGGAGTGCGTCTACCCGATGGTTCCCGCAGGCGCGCCCATCACCGAGATGCTGCTGGTATAAAAAAAGGGAGGTCGATCCATGCAGGAAGAAAAACATGTGCTCTCCATTCTCGTGGACAACCAGCCAGGTGTCCTATCCCGGATCGCGGGGCTCTTTTCGGGCAGAGGGTACAACATCGAAAGCCTCTGTGTCGCGGAGACCACGGAGACCGGGGTCTCCCGGATCACCATCGTGACACAGGCCAATCAGCCCCTGGTGGAGCAGATCAAGAAGCAGCTCAACAAGCTGATCAACGTGATCAAGGTGTTTGAGCTGACCGGCTCCCCCTATGTCCAGCGGGAGATGGCCCTGATCAAGGTATCGGCAAAGCCGGAAAGCCGGGCCGAGATTCTGCGGATCGTCGATATCTTCAGGTGCAAGGTGGTGGATGTGAGCCTGGATCACTACACCATCGAAGTGACCGGAGACGACGGAAAGATGAACGCGATTTTGAAGATGATGGCCCCCCACGGGATCAAGGAGATTGCAAGAACGGGTATGATCGCGCTCTTTCGGGAGCCGAAGTAGAGATGGCCTTTGGCCGGTACAATATTCAATTATCTTAAAAAAGAGGAAAAGTTCAATGGCGCAGATTGATTTTGGCGGAGTTGTGGAAGAGGTCATTACCTCCGAGGAGTTCCCCCTGGACAAGGCTCGGGAGGTTCTTAAAAGGGAAAAGGTGGCCATTCTCGGCTACGGAGTTCAAGGGCCCGGACAGGCGCTTAACCTGAGAGACAACGGCATCGAGGTGGTGGTGGGACAAAGAGAGGGGAGCCAGTCCTGGGAAAAGGCGGTCGCGGACGGATTCGTGCCGGGAAAGACCCTCCTGCCGATAGAAGAGGCTGCAAAAGCGGCCACGGTCATCCAGTACCTTCTGTCGGATGCGGGACAGGTGGCCATGTGGCCGAAGGTCAAAAAATGTCTCGATGAGGGCGATGCGCTCTACTTCTCCCACGGATTCGGGATCGTTTACCGGGATCAGACCGAGATCATCGCGCCGGAAAACGTGGATGTGATCCTGGTTGCGCCCAAAGGGTCGGGCCGCACGGTCCGCACCAACTTCCTGGAGGGGAGCGGCATCAACTCCAGCTTTGCGATCCATCAGGACTATACGGGCAGGGCCAAGGAGCGGGCCGTTGCATTAGGCATCGCGATCGGCTCCGGATACCTCTTCCCCACCACCTTTGAAAAGGAGGTCTTCTCTGATCTGACCGGGGAGCGGGGGGTGCTCATGGGATGTCTGGCCGGGGTGATGGATGCCCAGTACAAGGTGCTGCGGAAAAACGGCCACAGCCCCTCGGAAGCATTCAACGAGACCGTTGAGGAGCTGACCCAGAGCCTGATCCGGCTGGTGGCCCAGAACGGGATGGACTGGATGTTCGGCAACTGCTCCACCACTGCCCAAAGGGGCGCACTGGATTGGGCCCCCAAGTTCCGGGATGCGGTCGCGCCCGTGTTCGAGAATCTCTATGAGAGCGTAAAGACCGGCAAGGAGACGGCCCGGGTGCTTGAAACCAACAGCGCGTCCGACTACCGGGAGAAGCTGAACAAGGAACTCGACGAGATCGGGAACTCCGAGATGTGGCAGGCCGGCAAAAAGGTCCGATCGCTTCGGCCCGAAAACCGAAAAGCTTAAAAAAAAGAAAAGGGAGAATATAAAATGGAACCGGTTTACCTTTACGACACCACGTTGAGAGACGGAACCCAGGGGGAGAACATAAACTTTTCCGCACAGGAGAAGATCAAGATCGCCCGGCGCCTGGATGCGTTCGGGTTCCACTACATCGAGGGTGGCTGGCCCGGTTCCAACCCCAAAGATCAGGAGTTCTTCGAGCTGGCACGGCAGGAGGATTTCCAGAATGCAAAACTGGTCGCCTTCGGGGCCACCCGAAAGCCGGGAGTCCGGGCAGCCGAAGACGGCAACCTCCGGGCATTGATCAACAGCGGAACCCCTGCTGTCGCGGTCTTCGGCAAGACCTGGGATCTGCATGTCGATCTTCTGGGAACCACGATGGACGAGAACCTGGCCATGATCCGGGATACGGTGGCCTTTTTGAAGGCAAAGGGCAAGGAGGTGATCTACGACGCGGAGCACTTCTTTGACGGATACCGGGACAACCGGGAATACGCGCTGAAGACATTGAAAACCGCGGCCGACGCGGGCGCGGACTTCATCGTCCTCTGCGACACCAACGGCGGGACACTCTCCTTCGACCTGGAGAGCGCGCTTGCAGATGTGACGAAGTTCTTTGCAGTGGAAAACCGCGGTTCCAATGTCCGGCTGGGCATCCACACCCACAACGACTGCGGCCTTGCAGTGGCCAACACCATCTCGGCCGTCCGTTCGGGCGCGGTCATGGTGCAGGGGACCATCAACGGATACGGCGAGCGGTGCGGCAATGCGGATCTGACAACCATCGTTCCCATTCTTGCAGCCAAAATGGGGATCCCCTGCGTGACCGGGGAGAACCTGGCAAAGTTGAGGCGCCTCTCCCGGTTCGTGAGCGAGACCGCGAACATGATCCCGCTCAACAGCCGGCCCTTTGTGGGCAAGAGCGCATTCGCGCACAAGGGCGGCATCCATGTGAGCGCGATCCGCAAAGATACCCGGGCCTACGAACACATGGACCCGGAGATGGTGGGCAATCAGCGCCGGGTGCTGATCTCGGATCTCTCCGGCAAGAGCAATGTGGAGTACAAGGCCCGGGAGATGGGTATCAAGATCGGCGGAAACGGTGTGGACAGCCGCGGGATCGTCTCCCGGATCAAGGAGATGGAGCAGGAGGGGTATCAGTTCGATGTGGCTGACGGCTCTTTCAAGGTACTGATGGAGAAGCTGACGGACCAGTTCGTCCCCACCTTCGACCTGGAGTCCTTTCGGGTCACCATCGAAAAGGACAAAGACAAGCCCTGCTCGGCCCACGCCACCATCAAGATATCGGTAGGGGATCAGCAGGAGATCACCGCGGCCGAGGGGATGGGCCCCGTGAGCGCACTGGACAACGCTTTAAGAAAGGCGCTGGCCAAATTCTACCGGGGCATCGACGCGATGCACCTGGTCGACTTCAAGGTGCGGGTCATCGACGGCCGCGTCGGGACAGCAGCCAAGGTCCGGGTGCTCATCGAATCGAGGGATGAAGACCGGATCTGGAGTACCATCGGCGTCTCCGAAGACATCATCGAGGCGAGCTGGCAGGCACTGGCAGACAGCTTCCAGTACCGGCTCAATGCGCCTGAAATCGAACAGGAAGAGCAGGTTACGGGAGAGCGGAAGGTCGGATAGGCAATTGCAGAACCATTATCATCGGAAATCGAACAGAATCGAGGGATTCATGAAGACCAAAGGAGTCGTACACGCCGCGGGACAGAGGCCCCCCAGCCGAGTTCTGCGGCCCATGCTTAAGGAATTGCACCTGTATTTTCAAACTTTTTGAAAAAACCAACAAAATCGATAACCAGACAGAAACCAGACAGAATAAAACAGGAGCGATCCCATGAGCAACGACAGAGTCTATATCTTCGACACCACATTGAGAGACGGCGAGCAGTCCCCGGGCGCCAGCATGAACACCGGCGAAAAGCTGCGGCTGGCAACCCAGTTGGAGAAGCTGGGGGTCGATGTGATCGAGGCCGGCTTTCCCGCAGCCTCGGAGGGAGATTTCGAGGCCGTATCCCGGATCGCGCAGAAGCTGACCCAATGTGAGGTCGCGGGGCTGGCCCGGGCATCCAAGCACGACATCGACAGGGCCTGGGGCGCGGTCCAGCACGCGGCAAAGCCGAAGATCCACACCTTTATCGCGACATCCGACATTCACTTGGAATACAAGCTGAAGATGAGCCGGGAAGAGGTGCTGAAAAACGCGGTGGACGCGGTCAAGTATGCAAAATCCTTCACCGACAGCGTGGAATTTTCCGCGGAGGACGGCTCCCGCAGTGACCGGGACTTTCTCTGCAAGATCTTTGAAGCTGCCATCGAGGCCGGTGCAACCGTGGTCAACCTGCCCGACACCGTGGGCTATGCCATCCCCTCCGAATTCGGCGAGCTGGTCCGCTATGTCATCGACAAGACCCCGAACATGCACAAGGCGATTTTAAGCGTCCACTGCCACAACGATCTGGGGCTGGCAACGGCAAACACCATTGCCGCGATAAGCAACGGCGCGAGACAGGCCGAAGTGACCATCAACGGCATCGGGGAGCGGGCAGGCAACACCTCTCTGGAGGAGGTGGTCATGGCCATCCACACCCGAAACAACTACCTGCCGGTGAACACCAACATCCAGACCCAGTACATCCATCCGACCAGCCGGCTGGTGAGCATGATCACCGGGATGATGGTGCAGCCGAACAAGGCCATTGTGGGGGCCAACGCGTTCGCGCACGAGGCCGGCATCCACCAGGACGGGATGCTGAAAAACCCGATGACATATGAGATCATGCGGCCCGAGACCGTGGGCCTGAACCGGAGCACCCTGGTGCTGGGGAAGCATTCGGGCCGCCATGCCCTCCGCTCCCGGCTCAAGGAGATGGGTTACGACCTGTCGGACGAAGAGCTGAAGCTGGTCTTCGAGCGGTTCAAGGATCTGGCCGACAAAAAGAAGCATGTGGTGGACGAGGATCTGGAAGTCATCGTAACCGAGGGGATTCTCCGCATCGCGGACATCTTCAAGCTGGAATACATCCACGTCACCTGCGGAAACACGGTGATGCCGATGGCCAGCATCAAGATGTCGATCAACGGACGTTCGGTAAAAGACGCGGACTACGGCAACGGCCCCATCGACGCGGCCTTCAACGCGATCGCGAAACTGACGGGTACGGAGTCGGAGCTGCTTCGGTTCTCGGTCTCGGCCCTGACCGGCGGCACCGATGCCCAGGGCGAGGTGACGGTGCGGCTGCGGGAGAACGGGCTGATGGCCCTGGGAAAAGGGGCCGATCCGGACATCATCACCGCAAGCGCCAAAGCCTATATCAACGGGCTCAACCGGCTGGAGTATCTGAAGACGCATCCGGTGGAGACGCGGGAGGTGCTGTAGATTTATTCTTCTGCCTGATCTTTCCCCCTCCTCCCCATGGGAGGGGGAAAATCCTTGAACATCCAATATCGTAGAGCTTATAATTCCATGAAAAGGAGGAATACATGGAAGAGAATTCACTGATCCATGTCCAGCGACTGGCGGAACAGCTTTCCCCTTATGAACAAGCCCGCCTGTTGTCTTTTCTGGCGCACCGGGTCTCTCTGCTGATGCCTGCGGCGTCTCCGGTTTCCCATGTACCATCCGAGCCTGCTCCAGCATGGGAGGCGTTCTTCCGCCTCGGCGATACCATCGCGGCTATGGATACGCCTGAATCAGACTCTATGACGGCGGCAGTGCTGGCGATGCAGCGGTAAAACGATGTACTACGATGACTTTCCATTCTCTTTGAAATTCCATTGACCTTATGTATATATTCATAATATACAAAACTTATGACCAAACCGAAAAAAATACTGGCCAATTGCACAGGCTTTGAATGGGATCAGGGAAACATTACGAAGAATTGGGATCGGCATGAAGTATCCACAGGGGAATGTGAACAGATCT
>JAABSZ010000211.1:0-6812 GCA_011390135.1 Desulfobacteraceae bacterium
GATTCCGCTCTTTACCGAGATCTCAGTGATTGATACTTATATTTTATCTCATTGATCCGCGGGTGACAATTAAAATGTCAAATATAAAATAATTAAAGCCTCTTATAAATAGTTCTTCCCGAAATGATCGTAAAGTTATCAAAATCCGGAAAAACTGGTATTGAGAATAACCGGCTAATATCCTTTACATTATTTGAATCTTTTCGAAAAACCCAAATATTGGCCCGGAGGAGAAGCCGGGAACCGGGCCTCGCTATAGGGTGATTTTCTTAAAAAAATACCTGATTGACCCTATTTCAGAAGATCCTCAGAGCGGAGATAATGAATTCTTGAAAAAAGAGACGCGGATGCCTGTTTGTGGATCAATATCAAGATGAGGAGGCGCACTATGGGGAGCACCAGATCAGCCGATGTGATGATAGAGGTTCTGATGGAATGGCGATAAAGAGTATGAAACCGGACAGAACAACCCCCCTTCTCGGATGGCTCCTCTCCCTTATCGCATGGGGCTTTTTCTTCTGGCTGGCCAGATTTATAAGGCCCGTTGCATCGGGGAAGACCTTTCTCTTCTCCTTTTCCTGGGCTCCATCCATCGGCGTCGATCTCTCCTTCTACATAGACGGGCTGAGCCTGATTTTTGCCCTGCTGATCTCCGGCATCGGCGGGCTGATCTTCATCTATGCCGGCTCCTATCTTTCGGGAAAGCCTTTGAGGGGCCGCTTCTTCCTCTTTCTCATCGCGTTTATGCTCTCCATGCTCGGCCTGGTGATGGCAGACAATTTGATCCTTCTTTTTGGGTTCTGGGAGCTGACGAGCATCACCTCCTTTTTTCTGATAGGATTCGATCATGAAAAAGAGGAGTCGAGAAGTTCGGCCATGCAGGCGCTGATCGTGACCGGAGCCGGGGGGCTCTGCCTTCTGGCCGGGGCCATTCTGCTGGCTATGGTCGGAGGAACCCCGAGCCTTTCCGAACTGATGACCAGAGGAGAGATGGTCCGATCCCATGTACTCTATCTGCCGATTCTGATTCTGATCCTGATCGGGGTCGCCACCAAGTCGGCACAGTTCCCGTTTCACTTCTGGCTGCCCAACGCGATGGCCGCGCCCACGCCGGTCTCGGCCTATCTTCATTCGGCCACTATGGTCAAGGCCGGGGTCTATCTGGCCGCGCGGGTCAACCCGATCCTCGGCAGCACCCCGCAGTGGGAGTATCTGGTGACGGGAATGGGGTTTGTCACCATGATCATCGCGGCCTATCTGGTCTTCATCAGCTCTGATCTGAAGCGGATTCTGGCCTATTCCACGGTCGCGGCCCTGGGGCTTTTCATGATGCTCATCGGAATGGGAACGGCCGTTGCCCTCAAGGCGATGATCCTCTACCTCATGGCCCATGCTTTTTATAAGGCCGCACTCTTCATGATCGCAGGGATCATTTATCACGAGACCGGGATCAGGGATGCCCAGGGGCTGGGGGGGCTGTGGCGTATCATGCCGATCACCGGGATTGCGGCTCTGCTTGCGCTGCTCTCCAAATCCGGGATTCCTCCCTTTGTCACCTTCATCGGAAAGGAGATGGTATTCGGGGCAACCCTCGATTCGGCCCTTTCCCTCCTTCTGACGGCCGGGGTCTTCTTTGTCAGCGTCAGTTTTGTGGTTGCGGCCTTTCTGGTCGGCTTTGGCCCCTTTTTCAAAAAGATGCCCGACTATGGTCAAAAGATTCACGAGGTCTCTTTCTCCTTCTGGATCGGCCCTATGGTGCTGTCGGTTCTGGGGATTTTCTGGGGGATTTTCAATGACCGGACAGGCCGATGGTTCGTCTCTCCGGCCGCGTCTGCAATCTTCGGAGAAGAGGTGAATGTCCATCTGGCGCTCTGGCACGGGGTCGATATCAAGCTGCTGCTGAGCGGGGCTGCAATCCTTCTGGGGATTCTTCTGTATGCCCTCTGGGGCCGGCCCTTTCGCCGGATGATCGGATGGGGGGAGGATCGGCGCTGGTTTGGACCCGAGTGGGGATATGGAATGCTGCTCGATTTCATCCGGATGCTCTCCCGGTGGGGGGGGAGGATTCTGCAGAACGGGCTCCTCCACTACTATATCCTCTTTGTGATTATCGGGGCCATCGGGATCATCGGCCTGCCCCTTCTGGAACTGAACATCAAAAGCCTCTTTTTGAAGGGCCAGAGCGGAACCTTTTACGAGATCGGGCTGGTGATCATTCTGCTGGCCGGAATCCTCCAGGTGGTCTTTTCCGGTTCAAGGATCATCTCCATTGTGGGGCTCGGGGTCGTCGGGTACGGGATGGCGCTTCTCTTTCTTCTCTTCAGCGCGCCGGACCTGGCCATGACCCAATTTGCGATCGAGACCCTTTCGGTGATTCTGCTGGTGCTGGTGATTCTTCACATCCCCCGGCTTACCCACCATTCGAGCCGGCTCTCCAGGCGGGTGGATGCCTTTTTCGCCCTTTCCATCGGCGCGCTGATCACCATCCTCGTTCTCATGACCGCAGGGCTTCCGGAAATGGGATCTGTGGGGAGTTACTTTGCCGAAAACAGCTATATCAAAGCCCATGGCCGAAACGTGGTCAATGTGATCCTGGTCGATTTCAGAAGCTTTGACACCCTCGGAGAGATCACGGTGCTTTCGGTGGCCGCGATGGGGGTCTATTCCCTGCTCCGGCTGCGACAGGAGGAGAAAAAGAGATGAACCAGACAGAGGAGAAAAAGAAAAGAAGAAAAGGGGGCAGACATATCGCCTCCCTCAACCTGACGGTCGGAGTCCGGTATCTTCTGCCGCTGCTGATCTTTTTGTCGTTCGATATCCTGATCCAGGGCCATCATGAGCCCGGCGGCGGATTTGTGGGGGGAATCGTGGCCGCGTCCGCCATCGCCCTCTATGCCCTCTCCTGCGGCCCCCACAATGCCCGGAAACTGATGCGGGTCAGCCCCAGGATCTTTATCGCGGGGGGGCTTACACTCGCCCTTGTCAGCGGGTGCGTTCCCCTTTTTGTGGGAGCCCCTTTTCTGACCGGCATCTGGGGCGGCTCCGACATTCCGGTGATTCAGAGCATCGGCACCCCCCTCTTCTTCGATATCGGCGTCTACCTTCTGGTGATCGGGGTGATGATGACCTTTCTGCTGACGCTGATGGAGGATGTCTGACATGACCTTTCTGCTGACGCTGATGGAGGATGTCTGACATGACCTTTCTGCTGGCTGTGGCTACAGGAGCGCTCTATGCCGGGGGCTTCTACCTGATGATGAGAAGAAGCCTGTTCAAGATGATCATGGGGGTGGTTCTCATGGGACATGCGGCAAATCTGCTCATCTTCACCCTGGGAGGGCTGGTGCGGGGGCTGCCCCCCTATATCGCAGAGGGGCAGAAGCATCTGGGCGAGCACTTTGCCGATCCCCTGCCCCAGGCCCTGATTCTGACCGCAATCGTCATCGGATTCGGCGTCAACGCGTTTGGAGTGGTGCTCATCCGCCGGGTACATGAGTCCGTAAAGACCGGTGATCTCGATGAGATGATCGAAACCGACAGTCCCGAAGAGCTGCTCAAATGAATTTATGTCTTCTTTTTCCGATCCTGATCCCGATGACGACCGGGATCGTCGCGCTTTTTTTCTGGAATCATCTCCGGATTCAGCGGATCATCAGCATTCTGGGCGGGGCCGGGCTTTTCGGCTCGGGGATCTATCTTCTTCTCTGTCTGCTTGACGGAGGAATCCCGACGGTCCAGATCGGCGGCTGGCCCGCGCCCTTCGGCATCACCCTTGCGGCCGATCCTCTCAGCGTCGTGATGGTTCTTCTGACCGGAACCGTGGGGCTGGCGGTCTCGGTTCAATCCCTTACCGGCATCGACTCCCGGCGGGAGGCGTTCGGCTACTATCCGCTGCTTCACATCATGCTCATGGGGGTATGCGGGGCCTTTCTCACCGGCGATATCTTCAACCTATTCGTCTGGTTCGAGGTGATGCTCTTTGCCTCTTTCGTGCTGCTGGAACTGGGCGGAGAACGGGCACAACTGGAGGGAACCGTCAAATATCTGGCCTTGAATCTGGTGGCCTCCTCCCTTTTTCTCTCCGCGGTCGGCCTCCTCTATTCGGCTGCCGGAACCCTGAACATGGCCCATCTGGCCCAGCGGATCCCGGAGATCGACCATCAGATCTTTCCCCAGGCCATGGCCATGCTCTTTATAGTCGCCTTCGGCCTCAAGGCCGCGATTTTCCCCTTCTTCTTCTGGCTGCCGGCCTCCTACCACACGCCGCCTGGCCCGGTGGCCGCGATCTTTGCCGGGCTCCTCACCAAGGTGGGGGTCTATTCTCTTATCCGGGTCTTTACCCTCTTCTTTCCGGGAAGCAGCGACATGCTGCTCTTTCTCGCGGGGCTGACTCTGGTTTCAGGGTGTCTGATCGCCCTGGTTCAGACCCATGTCCGCCGGGTCTTCTCCTTTCTGCTGGTGGGGCATATCGGCTATATGATCATGGGGCTGGGCCTATTTACCCCGTTGGCCCTTGCCGGCGCGATCTTCTATCTTATCCATGATATTGTCGATATCACCGCCCTTTTTCTCATCAGCGGCCTGATACAGAAGATCGCCGGCACCGAATCGATTGATCGGATCAGGGGGCTTTACCGGTCTCATCCGTTTCTGGCACTGCTCTTTCTGGTTCCGGCGCTGTCCCTTTCGGGCATCCCCCCCTTTTCCGGTTTCTGGGGAAAGCTGATTCTGATCCGCGCAGGTCTGGAAGCCAAGGCATATGTCCTGGTGGGGGCCGGGCTGGTTGCGGCCTTTTTGACCCTTTGGGTCTTGAGCGCACTCTGGAGCGATCTTTTCTGGCGGCCGGAGAAACCCGATGAGGCGGCTAAAGCAGATCAATTGCCCGAAGAGGAGAGGGGATGGAAAGGATTCGGAGCGGAGGTGGCGCTGTATGGGCCCGTTGCCGGCCTTGCCCTGATTACGCTGCTTCTGGGGATCTTTGCCGAGCCGGTATATGGGTTGTGCCGGATGGCGGCCGGCCATCTTCTTGACCCTTCGGCCTATATCGGGGCCGTGCTGGGAGGAAATCCATGAAAACCTTTCTGCTCAACATCCTTCTTTCGGCCCTCTGGGTGGCCATCACCGGCGGATTCAGCGCAAAAAACTTTCTGGTCGGCTATATTCTGGCATTTATGATCCTCTGGTTTGTCCAGGGAACCGGCGAGGCTACCCCCTATTTCGACAAGGTGCGGGCTATCCTCTTCTTCTTTTTCTTCTTCATATGGGAGCTGATCAAGGCCAACTTCCGGCTGGCCCTCGACATCCTCACCCCGGCCCACCGGATGGAGCCGGGGGTGATCGCCATACCGCTGGATGTGGAGACCGATGCAGAAATCGTCCTGCTCTCCACCCTGATCACCCTCACCCCGGGAACCTTGAGCCTTCATGTCTCCCGGGATCGAAAGATGCTTTTTATCCATGCCATGTATATCGATGATCCGGACCGTTTCCGGGAGAGTGTCAAAAGCGGTTTCGAACATCGCATCCTGGAGCTTTTCCGATGAATATTATTGATATCTTTCACTTTACAACGATTCTGCTCCTCACCTTCTCCTTCTTCTGCGCCTTTTTCCGCCTGCTGATGGGCCCCAGCCTGCCGGACCGGGTGGTCTCTCTGGAGCTGATGTCGGTGATCAGCATCGGGATCATCTGTGCCGAGGCCATCACCACCGGAGAGAGGGTCTTTCTGGAGGTTGCGGTGATTCTGGCGCTGGTCTCCTTTCTGGGGACCATCGCGTTTGCCTTTTACATGAAAAATGAGGACAGGCCCGAATGATTTTTGATATTTTTTATGGAATTCTCATGGTGATCGGTGCGCTCTTCATGTCTCTTGCGGGTCTGGGCATCATCCGGATGCCGGATCTCTATAGCCGGATCTCAGCCGCCACAAAGGCATCCACACTGGGGGCCGCCTTTCTGCTGCTGTCGGTGGCCGTGAAGTTTCAGGAGCCGGCCATTGTGGTCCGGATGATAGCGGTGATCTTCTTCATCGCCCTTACCGCGCCCATCTCCGCGCACATCATCGGACGCACCGCCTATCTCACCGGCATTCCCCTGTGGGAGAAATCGAAGATAGACGAGTTCAAAGAGGCGGCCCAAACGGTGATGGAGGATGAGGAGAGGGCCGCTGAGGAGGGGGAGAACCCGATGGGCTGTCTATAAAATCTGTCTGGGACTGCCCCTTTACAGCAATAGAATCAATGATCAACAGAAACATCAATAGAAACATCAACAGAAACAATGAGGTAAAAAAATGGCAAAGATTGCAGCGATCCTGACAAATCTGTTTGAGGATGTGGAATATACGAAACCGGCAGACTCCTTTAAGGAGAAGGGGCATACGGTGATCAACGTGGGCCTGGAAAAGGGCCAGACCGTCAAGGGAAAGAAGAAGAATACGCCGGTGGTCATTGACGAGGCCGTCAAGGATGTCTCGGTGGATGATTTTGATGCGTTGCTGATCCCGGGCGGCTACTCCCCGGATCAGCTCCGGGTGGACCAGAATGCGGTCGATTTTACAAAGCGCTTTGTGGATAGCGGGAAACCGGTCTTCTCCATCTGCCACGCTCCGCAACTGCTGATCACGGCGCAGGCCATCAAGGGTCGGAAGATCACCGGCTACAAGTCGGTGATCCAGGACATAAAGAATGCCGGCGCGGAATTTATCGACGAGGAAGTCGTGGTGGACGGCAACCTCGTAAGCAGCCGGAATCCTGATGACATTCCCGCGTTCATAGAGGCATCCTTGAAGAAGCTCTCTTAGGGGAGGCCGA
>JAABSZ010000212.1:0-6770 GCA_011390135.1 Desulfobacteraceae bacterium
ACGGGCGGCTGAACGAGAGGATGACCGCGCTGTCGAACCAGGTCAAAAAGGTGGTGGCGCACGCCGCAAAACAGGCACAGGGCGCAGGAGACACGGTAAAAAGTGAGCTGGAGGAGAAGATCGGCAATCTATCGGCCGAACTCGGAACCGCACAAAACCGGCTCGGGGAAATCGACGAGGGGATAGCACAGGCCCGAAACCGGATCGAACAGTTCGAGCAGCAGATCGAGCAGCAGATTGAACAGCGGGAAGCCGGTTCCTCAGACCGGATAACCGAAATGAAGACATTCGTCAACCGGGTAGTCAAGCATGTCAACAAGCTCCAGGAGATCCAGAAGAGCCGGATCGAAGCTCAAAAGGAGCAGGCCGCAAAGATTTCGACCCTGGAAACCCGGCTGGAAAAAGCGATGGAGATGCTGGAAGCCCCCAGCGAGCCCAAAGAACCCGACCCCCAAATATCGGATCTGGTATCGAATCTGGTATCGGATCTGGAAAAACGGATCGCCCGGATCGAAGCCTATTTTCAAAAACGGAAGAAACCGGCAAAAGGTTGATTCCGAAGAAGGAGTTGTACCAGAACGAAAAGCAGCCCCCTTTGAATGAGAAAAACCGGAAGCAACCCCTTTTTGAAAAAAGCTGCTCCCGGTTTTTTTCATTCCTCAGTAAAGACATTTTTCAGGACCAAAGACAGGCCCCCTCCGATCAAAAAGAGTCACCGTCCCTTATGTCCTTTTCGTCCTTTTGGTCCCTTACACCCCTCCCACTCAGCTCATAAAGCTCCAGAGCACCCCCGCGCCGATGGCAGAGCCGATAACCCCGGAGATATTGGGCGCCATCGCGTGCATCAGCAAAAAGTTCGTGGGATCTTCCTCCTGCCCCACCATCTGGACCACCCGAGCCGAATCCGGCACAGCCGAAACCCCGGCCGCACCCAGCAGCGGATTGATCTTGACCTTCAAAAACATGTTCATGATCTTGGCAAAGAGCAACCCTGAAGCCGTTGCAATGCAGAAGGAGACCGCACCGAGAACGAAGATTCCCACGGACTGAGGTGTCAGAAAGACATCGGCCTGTGTGCTGGCGCCGACCGTCAGCCCCAGAAGAATCGTTACCGAGTCGATAATTGAGGTCCGCGCGGCCTGCGCCAGCCGTTCCGCAACCACACACTCCTTCAGCAGATTCCCGAAAAAAAGCATTCCCAAAAGCGGAAGGGCCGCAGGCGCCAGAAAGCAGCAGAGCAGAAAGCCGATAATCGGGAAGATGATCTTCTCCAGCTTGGAGACCTCTCTCGGCTCCTCCATCCGGATGAGCCGCTCCTGCCGGGAAGTGAGCAGCCGCATGATGGGCGGTTGAATAACCGGAACCAGCGCCATGTAGGAGTAGGCCGCCACTGCGATAGGCCCGATGAGCATGGGCGCGAGCTTTGCGGTCAGAAAGATCGCGGTGGGCCCGTCCGCGCCGCCGATGATACCGATCGCGGCCGCCTCATTGGGGGCAAACCCCAACGCGAGCGCGCCGAGAAAGGTCAGAAAGATCCCCATCTGCGCGGCCGCGCCCAGCAGCATCAGCAGGGGCCTGGCCAGCATGGTCGAAAAATCGGTCATCGCTCCGATCCCAAGAAAGATCAGCGGCGGATAGACGCCCGAGGTAACGCCGAAATAGAGGTAGTGGAGAACGCTGTTGTCCTCGTAGATCCCAAGCCCCAGCCCCTTGAAGACCGGGATGTTGCCCATCAGGATGCCGAACCCGATCGGGATCAGCAGCAACGGCTCGTAATGCTTTGCGATCCCCAGATAGATAAAGGTGATCCCGATAATGATCATGATGATATGGCGGTAGTCGGCCATGGCAAAACCGGTATTGGAAATGAAATCCATGAACATATTTTCCATAAATCCCCTTAACTCCTTTTCTCTTTTACAATCTTTTCAAAGGATGAAAGCGTTTTCAAAACAGTAAAAGTTCCTTTACAAAAAGGATTGAAAAGACGCTTTCGAAATTCCGACGGAAGACTTTTTATCAAGGATTCTCCGGCCCTTTCCAGTGGTAGTATCCCTCTCCGTCCGGCTCGATCAGCCCCGATTGGATCAGGTCATTGAGATTGGAATAGGGTCGGTTGAGGCCGCACTTTTCTGAAAGTTCCAGAAGTCTGGGCAAAGAAAAGGGCGCATCCATCCGATCGATGATCATCTTGTACTCTCGAGCGGTCTCCTTCATATCGCCGGGAATAAGGATGTCGGAGACATCGATCTCCTTTGCACCTTCGGCCTTTTTCCGGGAATCGGACTTTTTCCGCTCCATAAAGGCCAGCACCTTGTGGAGCTGGGAGATGGTCAGGGAGAGAAGCGTCAGCCCAATAAAGACGATGGTGACGCCGATTGCGGAGATGGCCCAGCCGTTGTGCGCGGATATGGCTTCCATACCGGTCATATACATTTACCTCCTTGCCGTTTTGTCCTTAATCTTGAATGCTTCATGCCTCCAGCAGTTCCTTCCGAGCCTCCCGAGCCTCCCGGGAGAAATAGGGGACCCGCTCCGCGATAATGGGATTGATCCGGTTCATGATCTTTTCACCGACCGAGCTATCTCCCTGAATGAACACCTTGAACTCATCCCCGTTGATGGCCAGCACCTCTCCGTCGGTGAGGGCGACGATGGTTCCGGTGTACCGGAAGGGGGTCACGATGGTGGACCAGCCCATGATGTCTCCCCTCTGATGGAGGGTAAAGGCTTTCCCCTCCTTGAAGGAGACCATGAAGTTTCCCTTCATGATCATGTAGAACATCTGCGCAGGCTCTCTCCGAAGGGCGAGCACCTCTCCCTCCATCACCCGCATGGGATGGATCAGCTTCGCTGTCCGATCCAGTTCCTCGGAATCCAGCTCTGAAAAGAGTCCGAGGGATTTTAGGGTCTGCGTGTCGATTGCCATTTTCTTCTGTCCTTTCTTCCTTAAATTCGATATTTTGAAAATAATAGCCCTTAATTTGAATGGATCTTTAAGAAGTTGTCAACAGAAAAACGAACTTGACCCGAATCGGCTTTCAATATATATCCGAAAGACAGGTCGATGGATCGCCATCGGCATCGAAAATCGTGGAAAAGACTGCTTTGGCAATAACAAAAGGAGAAAACCATGAACCGAAAACTAGTCTTCTGTCTTGCCGGATTGAGCCTTCTCATCGCGCTAATCGCGCCTCCTGCGGTTCTTGCCGCGGATTCGCCCTACATCTTCGGCCTGCTGCTGGTGGGACCCTACAACGACCACGGATACAGCCAGGCCCACTATGAGGGGGGCCGATATGTAGAGGAACACCTGCCCGGAACAAAGATGCTCTACATCGACAAGGTCAACCCGGCCGACCGCCCCGGCGTCACCATCCCCCAACTGGTGGATGACATGGTCGAGAAGGGGGCAAAGCTGATCATCGCCAACTCCGATGACATGAAAGACGGCATCCGGGAGGCGGCCATGATGCATCCGAAGACCCGCTTCATCCACTGCTCCGGAGACGATGTCCTCACCGGAAAGGCCCCGGCCAACCTCTCCAACCTCTTTGCCAAGATGATCTACGGCAAGATGATGGGCGGATTTGCGGCCGCGATGACCACCCAGACCGGAAAGATCGGCTATCTGGGGCCCCTGGTCAACGAGGAGACCAGACGCCTTGCAGCCTCCTCCTATCTGGGCGCAAAATATGCCTGGGAGAAGGTGCTGGGCAAAGATCCCAAGGATCTGAAATTCTCTGTAACATGGATCGGCTTCTGGTTCAACATCCCCGGCGTCACCGCGGACCCGACCCAGGTGGCCCAGAACTTCTACGACACGGGCCATGACGTGGTGATCTCCGGCATCGACACCACCGAGAACACCGTGGTGGCCCGGCAGAAACGGGAGGCTGGAAAAGCGGTCTGGGCCATCCCCTACGACTACAAAGGCGCCTGCTCCGGTGCGGAGGAAGTCTGCCTCGGGGTTCCCTATTACAACTGGGGGCCCGGCTATGTCCGGATGATCAGGGATGCAAAGGCCGGAGACTGGAAATCCCAGTGGATCTGGATGGCCCCGGACTGGGAGAACATCAATGATCCCGACTCCAGCGCCATCGGGTACAACATGGGGCAGGCCCTCTCCGATGATGCCCGGGAAAAGCTGCAGGAGTTCGTTGTGGATCTGGGAACCGACAAGATTCAGCTCTTCAAAGGCCCCCTTTTCTATCAGGATGGTTCGGTCTTTGTCAAGGAAGGAGAGACCGCATCGGAGAAACAGATCTGGTACATGGAGCAGCTTCTAAAGGGGATGGAGGGCTCCAGCAGCGCAAGATAATGGAGATCGCGCTGCAAAACATCACCAAGGATTACGGATCTGTCCGGGCAAACGACCATGTCACCATGAGGGTGGTTCCCGGATCGATCCACGGTCTGTTAGGGGAGAATGGAGCCGGCAAGAGCACCCTGATGAAGATTCTCTCCGGCTATACCCCGAAAACGGCCGGGGAGATCCGCATCGACCGCGGAATAGTGGAATACGAGAGTCCGGCCCACGCGGCCAACCTCGGCATCGGGATGCTCTATCAGGACCCTCTCGATTTCCCCCTGCTCTCGGTGCTGGAGAACTTCAAGCTGGGTCAGTCGAGTTCCGACATGACCGCGCTGCGCATCCGGCTGACCGATCTCTGCCGCCGCTTCGGCTTCACCCTCGATCCGGACGCGCCACTGGCATCTCTGACCATCGGAGAACGCCAGCAGCTCGAGATCCTGCGCCTTCTGGAAAAGGGCATCCGGACCCTGATTCTGGACGAGCCCACCACCGGGATTTCCGGAACCCAGAAGGCCGCGCTCTTTTCCGCATTGAAGCAGCTTGCAGATGAGGGCCGCTCCGTGATCCTCGTCTCCCACAAGCTTGAAGATGTGGAGGCCCTCTGCGACCGGGTGACGGTTTTACGAGGCGGCAAGGGGGCCGGGGAGATGGAAAGCCCCTTTGATCCGGACCGGCTCATGACGCTGATGTTCGGCACCCGGCCCAAGCCGCCGCCGAGATCGGCCGAGGTTCCGGGCGGGCCGGTGCTGAACTTCACCAGTGTCGATGCCCGGGGCGGCCGCACGGGCCTGAAAAGCTGCTCCGTCCTCGTCCGGGAAAACGAAGTAGTAGGGCTTGCGGGTCTCGAAGGCAGCGGCCAAGGGGTCTTTTTGCGGACCGCGGCCGGACTCATCCCTCCCCTCTCCGGAGAGATCCACCTCAAAGGACAGCCCATGAAGCGGCAGAACCATCACGGGTTCAAACGAAAAGGGGTGAACTTTCTCCCTTCGGACCGGCTGGAGGAGGGGCTGATTCCAGGGCTGACCCTTGCGGAGCATTCCGCGCTGCAGAATGGAGGCGGCTTCTGGGTCCGCTGGCCCGCGGCCATTGCCGATGCCGCGCGCCGGATCACGAACTTCCGCATCAAAGGAGAACCTAACCTTTCCGTGGAAAGCCTCTCGGGCGGCAACCAGCAGCGCCTGCTGCTCTCCTTTCTTTCCGAAAATCCGACCCTGCTGCTGCTGGAAAATCCGACCCGGGGCCTGGATGTGGAATCGGCCAATTGGGTCTGGGAGCATCTTCACCGGTTCTGCGCCAAAGGGGCCGCGATCGTCTTTGCCTCCTCGGAGCTGGACGAGATCCTGGCGCAGGCGGACCGTGTCATGGTCTTTTTCAACGGCGCGGTGATCAAGGATGTCCGGACCCAAGAGACCGATCTCCGGGAGCTGGGGCTGGCCATCGCGGGAAGGGCATAGAACATTAGAACATGATCCGAAACCTTGCCGAAATCCTGCTCAGCCTCATGGGGGTGCTACTCTTCACCACTCTGATCCTGCTCATCGCGGGCGCTCCCCCCTTTGCCGCATACATTCACATCTTCAAAGGGTCTCTGGGATCGTTGAACAAGCTCTCCCATGTGCTAAACGCCTGGATTCCCCTGACCCTCTGCTCATGCGGGCTGCTCTACACCTTCCGGATCGGCCTCTGGAACATCGGGGTGGAGGGGCAGGTGATGATGGGTGCGGTCTTTGCCACTGCTGCGCTTCGTCTGGGGATGGGCGGAGAAGCCCCTCTCTTCTATCTGGTGCCGGCCTTTGCCGCGGGGATCATCGGCGGCGGCCTATGGGCACTGCTGGCCGGATTTTTAAAGACCCGTGGCGGCGTCAACGAGATATTTGCGGGGCTGGGATTGAATTTCGTGGCCCAGGGGATCATCTTATGGCTCATCTTCGGCCCCTGGAAGCGCCCTGGCATCGCCTCCATGAGCGGCACCGAACTCTTTCCCATCAATCTATGGCTCCCCCAGTTTCCAGGGCTTCGGATGTCGCCGGTCGGGCTCTTCCTTGCAATCGGAGCCATTGCAGTGACCGCGATGATCCTCCGATACACCCGCATCGGCCTTCAGCTCAAGGCTGTGGGGGGAAATGAGCGGGCGGCCTTCCTCTTGGGCCTCAACCCTGCCCGCAACATGCTGCTGGCCATGATCTTCGCCGGCGGATTTGCCGGCCTTGCCGGAACCCTTCAGGTGAGCGGAATCTACCACCGGCTCATTCCGGCCATCTCCAGCAACTACGGCTATCTCGCTCTTCTGGTGGTGATGCTCTCCAACTATGACATCCGGATCGCGCCCCTGGTCGCCTTCTTCTTTGCCTGCCTCAATGTGGGCAGCATTCAACTGCCCATGATGCTGCAGATCGACTCCTCTTTAAGCGGCGTGATTCAGGGGATTCTTGTGCTGGCCGTTCTCGGTGTGCAG
>JAABSZ010000213.1:0-6728 GCA_011390135.1 Desulfobacteraceae bacterium
CTGCCACTGGCTCTTCTGCCGCAGGGACTGATATCGTGATGCGCAGAGTTCCACGCAGACCGTATCGGGCCTTTCGGCCTCGATCAGCTCCTTGACCAGCCGGGCGCTCTCCCTGGAGACGTGGGCTGTGCCGACCAGCAGCACTGCTTTGCCTTCCCAGGAGAGCTTTGTGATATTCTTATCCGATATTTCCATTTAAATGTTTTCCTTAAGTTGGAAGTCTCTATAAATCCATACGATATATATGATACCCGCACTTTCAATGCAAGGCCATATTTTTTTAAACACGCGATTGACCTCAAGGCAGAGATGAAGCCGATTCGGTTTCTCCAAAGGCTTTTTCTGTGCTATAGTATCTTTGGCTGTCAACAGGAACGGGCAAAAAAGAGGTGGAGCATGCCAAAGACGAGTTACTGGCCGGACGAGTATCTGGAAAAACGAAAGAGCGTTGAGGAGGCCATCGACCGCATCCGATCGGGGCAGCGGGTCTTTATAGGCTCCTACTGCGGCGAGCCCCAGCACCTTGTCCGGGGGCTGGCTGAAAAATCGAACCGGTTCACCGATCTGGAGATCATCCGTCTCATGTCCAAGGAGACCTCCCCCCTGACCCAGATCGCGGAGAAGACCGAGGAGCAGAGCTTCAAGATCCGCTCCATCTATCTCGGATCTGCCAAAACCGAGGACATGGCAAAAAACCTGCGCTTCCACACCCCGGTAAACGTCTCCGAGGTCCCCCATCTCTTCAAAACCCGCCGGATTCCACTGGATGTGGCCCTGATCCAGGTCTCCCCGCCCGACGACTTCGGCTGGATGAGCCTCGGGGTATCGGTGGACATCACTCTTTCGGCAGCTATGTCAGCCGACCTGGTCATCGCGCAGATCAACGAGCGGATGCCCCGGGTGCTGGGCCGCTGCTTCATCAACGTAAATGATGTGGACATCGTGGTGGAGCACGATGAAGAGCTGCTGACCATTCCGGACCTGCCCGGCTCGGATCGGGCAAAGCGGATCGGCAGCCACATCGCCCGCCTCATCGAAGACGGCTCCACCATCCAGATCGGACTGGACGCGACCTCCCAGGCCACGAGCCAGATCCTGTCCGGGAAGAACGATCTCGGGGTCCACTCCTTCTTCCTCACCGAAGACATCATGCACCTCTATGCGATGGGGGTGATCAACAACCGCAAAAAAGGCTTTAACGAGGGAAAGCTGGTGGCGGCCTGCGCGATCGGCTCTTCTGCCCTCTACGATTTCCTCGACTCCAATCCGGCCGTCGATTTCCACCCCTTCGACTATGTCAACGATATCGACATCATCTCCCGCCACAACCGGATGATCTCCATGAACGTGGCCCAGATCATCGATCTGGCAGGTCAGGTCTCCTGTGACGCCATGTCCCAGACCCTCTATGCCGGGGTTTCAGGGATTCCCAACTTTGTCAGGGGGGCCAACCGCTCGAAAAACGGCAAGTCTATCATCATGCTTCCCTCAACCGCGGAAGGGGGAAAGAAGAGCCGGATCGTCCCGCTGCTGACCGAGACCATCATCACGGTTCCCAGAGATGACGTCCGGTTTGTGGTGACGGAATACGGCGCGGTCAGCCTCTTTGGAAAGACGGTGCAGGAGCGGGCATTGGCCCTCATCAGCATCGCACATCCCGATTTCCGGGATGAACTGCTGGAAAAGGCGAAGAAGCTGGGGATGGTGGGCCATGAAAGGAGCCTGGGAGAATCGGTGCGGGGGGTCTATCCGGTCAAGCTGGAGGAGAATATCGAAATCGACGGCGAGACCATCACCTTTAGGCCCGCAAAGCCCGTGGACGAGCGAAGGATTCAGGAGCATTACTACCATCTGGACCGGGTCGATGTGATCTCCCGGTTTTTCCACGAGAAGAACAGGTTTCCCCGGGGGGATCTGGAGGGGCTTTTCAAGATCGACTACATCCGCAACCTCACCATCCTGGCCATTGTCGGCGAGTTCGGATTCGGCAAGGTTCTCGGCGTGGGGGAGTACTATCTGGACGAATCGACCAACATGGCCGAAGTGGCCTTCTCCGTCAGCAAGCGGTATCAGGGCAAGGGCATGGGCCACATCCTGATCCGGAAGCTTGCCGAGGCGGCCCAGGAGCACGGCGTCAACGGACTATTTGCCTACACCTCCCAGGGAAATCAGCGGATGATCCGGCTCTTTAAAACACTGCCCTTCAAAACCCGGGTCAAAATGCGCGCGGATATCCACCTGAGCTGCCGGTTCGACGAGCCCGAGCCCAAATCGAAATAAATTCCGGCACAGATCAACCAAAAGGAGAAGAAGGTCAGTTATAGGCGTTCATCTTGGGCCGCTTCTCCTTCTTCACCTTATACAGCCACTCCCCGTGCGCCAGCAGAAAGGGCTGGTTCGCATTGGCCCGCCACTGCCGATTGGCCTTCCATTTTCCGACCATCAATCCAAGGGTAAAAATGAAGATGGACCCCAAAACGGTTGCTATCATGGATATAGATCCTCACGATATGAGTAAATACAAATAGTTATGGATGATTGTTCCACAGAATCATCCAAAAGGCAATGGGGAGATCATGGTAATTGGGGGTAGGAATCGGCGACTGGGTGAACAGTGGTGATGGTGAGAGATTTTTCTCTGTTTTGGCTTGAATAATCGGGAAGGCTTCGGTACTATTGCGCCGTAATTGGAGATGAACCGATGAACACTCTTTCCGGGAACCGATGCCAAAGCTGATTGAATCCGATTTTCCGTTTGCCCGGCTCTCTCTCATTGCAGAGCGGGAGTCCTGGCGCAAAGAGATCTATCGCCCTGTCTATTATCTCCACAAATGGTGGGCTAGAAGGCTCGGTTCCGTATTTAGGGGCATTCTTTTAGGAGCCTGTCTGGAAGAGGGAGACGATTTCTGGAAGCATTTCTACGCGGCAAATGATTTCAAGGATACGGTTGTCTTTGATCCCTTTATGGGGAGCGGGGTTACGGTCGGGGAGGCCGTAAAGATCGGGTGCAGGGTGATTGGGCGGGATATCAATCCGGTTGCCTGGCTTTCCTGCCGAACCGCGCTTTCAAAATATTCCGTTTCGGAAGTTTTTCGTACATATGGAGAGCTGGAAGAGAAATTGGCTCCCCGCATTCTGCAATATTATCGTACAACCGCTGATCGTGGTGAGGATGCAACTGTTCTCTATTATTTTCTGGTCAAGGTTGTAACCTGTCGGAATTGTGCCGGAGATATCGATCTTTTCAAGACAAGGATCTTCTCCCGCAACGCTATCACCCGAAAAGATCCCACAGCACGGAGTGTATGCCCCGGATGCGGCGCTTTGAATCGGACGCTGTTCAATGCAAAAAAGGTCAACTGCCCGGATTGCAGTACCGCTTATAACCCCCAGGAGGGCAATATCAAAGGACCGAAGGTGACTTGCAACCACTGCGGAAAGGATTTCAAACTTGTCGATCGGATGAGATCGCTGGAAGGCCCTTTGAAATACCGGCGCTATGCCAAAATGATTTTACTATCCGATGGAAGAAAAACTTATGAGCCGCTCAATGAGTGCGACAGGGAAATCGAGCAGCAGGTTTATGAAGAATATACCAAAATTTTAAAATTTTTTCCTGAAATATCCATTGAACCGGGCTACAATACTAATCAGATGTTGAATCACAATTACCGCTTCTGGCATGAAGTTCTCTCTGATCGGCAGCTAGTTTGTGCAAAACATGCGATGGATGCCATTAATGGAATTGTATCGGAAGATCTTCGGCTGCTCTTTGCCTGCCTTTTTTCCGGAGTACTCGAATTCAACAATCTTTTCACATCGTTTAAAGGGGAGGGAACCGGTGCGGTGCGCCATATGTTTGCCCATCATGTGCTCAAACCCGAGATGATGCCGCTGGAAGCCAACCTGTGGGGAACGAGCAAATCATCAGGCGCATTCTCCACCCTTTTTCAGTCCCGTGTAAAACGGGCTCTGGATTATAAAGCTGATCCCTTTGAATTGCGGTTGAACGGTTCCTCCAGCGGGAAAGTGCGGGGGATCAATCTGCCGATCAATGTCAAGGTATCCGGTCATTATGGTGACTTCAACGGGGATTCCGGAAATGTCTATCTCAGTGCAGGTGATTCGGGATCTATTGATCTTCCGGATAACAGTGTTGATCTCGTCATCACAGACCCTCCCTTTTTTGACAATGTCCACTATTCACAGCTTGCCGATTTCTTTTATTATTGGCTGAATCAGATCCTTGCGGTATCGGGTAGAGATACGACCCGGTCGGCGGATGAGGTCCAGGACACGGAGCCGGAAGCGTTTACAAGAAAACTGACCCATGTCTTCGGAAAATGCCGAAGCGTTCTAAAGCCCAATGGATTGTTCATCTTCACGTACCACCATTCTCGCCATGAGGGCTGGAGAGCGGTGCATCGGGCCATCCGCCATGCCGGATTCGCCTGTATCCAAACTTACCCGATAAAGGCGGAGATGTCCGTCTCCATGCCGCTTCAGCAGGCAAAATCGCCGATTCATCTCGATCTGATCCTGGTGTGCAAAAAGGAGAAAATAAAAACAGCTTCAGAATTTGATCCCTATGCGGCAGACATCTCCAAAGCCGTCTGCACGGCAAAACAGCAGATATATTCACTTAGATCTGAAGGCGTAAAGGTATCCCTTGGTGACGCAAAAGTGGTCATCATGGGCTCTCTATTGTGCGAGACCCATTTGATCTGTAATCTTGAAGAGGAAGAGAGTTTCCTTGGAGAGGTCGAACAAGATATTGATGCCTATGTGAATGAAGTGATCGCAGCGCAGGGAGAAGTCCTTTATGAAAAGGCGACTGGAGAACATGTGCAACTGGCTCTTTTTGAAGATATGAGCAGATATTTGTCGCAAAAGAAATATGCTGATGAAGGTTAAGCTTACATGTGCTAAGGCTTCGATATCCCAACCAGCCGAACAGGGCAGATCAAGCCTATACCGCAAATAATCCTGCTATTCCAAAGGGAAAGAGAAGCTGATGCGAATTCGTCTTGACATCGAAAGCCTGAGTACTCGAATCATTCTGATCGTTCTTGCCATATTGGCGGCAAGCGCGGCCGTTTCCCTCTACTTTCAAGGGATTGCCATCAAAAATTCCCTGCTGAAAGAGGAGGTTGCACGGGCCAGAGAGCTGACCTGGTTCTGCGAGGAGAATCAGCAGTTCATCAGCTATCTGCGCTATCTGGAGGTTTTCGATGATACCGCGCTGGTGGCCCGGCTTCAGCAGGAGCTGGCCCAGGGAAAACGGTACGATGAGACCAAGATCTATCTCACCATTCCGGTGGTTGCCGCGTGGACCGCCGCGGAAGCCAATGCAGAGGCCCTGGGATACCGGTTCCGGGTTCCGAAGAACCATGCCCGGGACCCGAAAAACGAGCCCCGGCCCGGGGTGGAAAAGGCGGTGGTCGATTATCTGGAAGGCAAGGGTTCCATTGCCGGGATCGAAAGGACAGGCGCAAAGATCCTTTTTCCCAAAGATAAGGAAAAGGCAAGAGAACAGGGGGAGATCGGCATCTCCTACAATGGGATTGAAAAGGGCAATGCCTTTGAGGGGTCAGAGGTGAGGCAGACCGATGCCCTCATCTTTTTCAAGGCCGTAAAGCTCACGCGGGACTGCCTCTCCTGCCACGGTGATCCCGCAGGAAGCCTCGATATCTTAGGTTTCCCCAAAGAGGGCTGGAAGGCCGGAGATGTCCACGGCGCGTTCAAGATCGGCATCCCCCTGGCCCCCATGCGCCATGAGCTGGCCCTGGCCCGGTGGAAAAGCATCCTGATCTCCCTTCTCCTGCTGGTTGCGGCAGGCTTTATCCTCTATGGTTTTGTCCGGAAAATGATCCAAAGACCCTTGACAAAGATCTCTGAATTTGTGCAGCAGATAGGAAAGGGCGATTTTTCCGGGCAGATCCGTGTGGAGACAAAAGATGAGATCGGCCAGATGGCCTTCCAGTTGAACGCCTCTGTGAAGAGCATTGGAAAGATCATCAAAAGATTGTCCGACATTGCCGGAACTCTGAACTACTCCTCGGATGAGCTGACCGGGGTATCCAACCAGCTTGCGGCCTCCTCTGAGGAGCTGAGCGCACAATCTTCCACCGTGGCCTCGGCCACCGAAGAGATCTCTTCCGGCATCACCACTGTGGCCGCATCTGCGGAACAGGCCAGCACCGGGGTCGAAACCATCGCGGGGATGGCCGAGGAGATGTCTTCCACGGCCCGGGAGATCGCGCAGCTCTCCCAGAGAACATCGGGAAAGGTGAAGAGCATGGCCGATTCCAGCAGTCAGATGTCTGATGTGATCCAAAACGTTGCAGCCGCGGTCGAGGAGATGACCGCCTCCCTTCATTCGGTGGCCCAAAGCACGGATCATTCGGGCCGCATCTCTGAAAAGGCAAGGGAAAATGCCCTTGGGATCGACGGGAAAATGAACACCCTGTCGGAGGCATCCAAAGAGATCCGGAAGATCGTCGGCGTGATCAAGGATATCGCGGATCAGACCAACCTTTTGGCCCTGAATGCCACGATCGAGGCCGCAGGGGCCGGGGAGGCCGGAAAGGGATTTGCCGTGGTGGCCGGAGAGGTGAAGCTTCTTGCCAGACAGTCCGGCGAGGCATCCGGGGAGATTGCCGAAAGGATCGAAAACATCCGAAACCTTGTAAAGGATGTGGTCGTCTCGGTCTCCGAGATCGGCCAGG
>JAABSZ010000021.1:0-30079 GCA_011390135.1 Desulfobacteraceae bacterium
TTTCCGCTCTCTTCACCGTGGGACGATTTCGAAAGGTTTCGGTGGCGGGGCTTCTGGTAGTTTCGGATGAACTCTGGTCATTGACATGGCGGCCCGGGTTTAAAGACGAGCGATTCAAAAAGAGCCGGAATGCGGCCGCCTCCATCATCGCTGCGGCATGCAGGCAAATGGCGGAAAACGGTACAGAGGCCGAATGAAAGAGAACGTCGATTCCATCGATTCCAAAATCATCGAGCGGGCAAATGCCCTGCGGCAGGCGCTCCATCACCACAACTACCGGTATTATGTACTGGATGATCCGGAGGTTTCCGACGCCGAATACGACCGGCTGATGCGGGAGCTGATGGGTCTGGAGTCTGAATATCCGGAACTCAAAACTCCGGATTCTCCGACGGTGAAGGTGGGCGCGCCGCCCCTGAATCGATTCGAGAGCGTTGCCCATTCAGTTCCCATGCTGAGCCTCGACAATGCCTTTGCAGATGGGGATATTTTGGAATTCGACCGGCGGGCCCGAAAAAATCTCGGTACTGAGGATAAGCTTCTCTATACCGCAGAGCCCAAAATGGACGGCGTGGCCGTGGAACTGGTCTATGAAGGGGGCCGGCTGGTGATGGCCTCCACCAGAGGAGACGGCTTCACCGGGGAAGTGATCACAGAGAACATCCGGACCATCCGATCGGTTCCTCTGGTGCTGAAGGGAGACGGCCATCCGGTTCCGGAGCGGGTCGAAGTCCGAGGCGAGGTCTTCATGGAGATCGAGCGATTCAAAGCTCTCAACACGGCCCGCGTCGATCGGGGGGAGCAGCCTTTTGCCAATCCGAGAAATGCCGCGGCCGGCTCTCTACGGCAGCTCGATTCCGCGATCACCGCAAAGCGGCCCCTGGACATCTTCTTCTACGGCGTCGGAAACATGGCAGGCGTCGAGATCGACTCCCACTGGGAAACCCTCTGCCTGCTGAAGGATCTCGGGCTGAAGATCAACCCCCTGATCCGGCCGAAGATCGAGCTGCCCCAAGTTCTGGAGTATTACCGGGAGATTGCGGAGATCCGCCATCGGCTCCCCTACGAGATCGACGGCGCGGTGATCAAGATCGACAGCATCCCTTTTCAGCGGCAGCTCGGCGCGAAGTCGAGAAGCCCGAGATGGGCCATTGCCTATAAGTTCGCGTCGATCCAGGAGACGACCCGGATCGAAAGAATCGAGGTGCAGGTGGGCCGCACCGGCGCATTGACCCCGGTGGCCCATCTTCAACCGGTGTCCGTGGGCGGCGTCACCGTGAGCCGGGCCACCCTCCACAACGAAGACGAGATCGAAAAGAAGGATATCCGGGTCGGGGATCAGGTGCTGGTGCAGCGGGCAGGAGACGTGATTCCGGAGGTGGTCAAGGTGATTCCTTCGACCAGAACCGGAAAAGAGACGACTTTTGAGATGCCCAACGACTGCCCCGCATGCGGCATGCAGGTGGTTCGGGCCCCGGGGGAGGCCCTGCGCCGATGCAACAATGCGGCCTGTCCGGCCCAGCGCAAGGCGCGGATTCGCCACTTTGCATCCAAAGGCGCTTTTGATATCGACGGCCTCGGGACCAAGCTGGTGGATAAACTGGTGGAAAAGGAGCTGGTGCATTCCTATGCCGATCTCTTCTATCTGGATGTGACGACCCTCGAGGCCATGGAGAGGATGGGTTCAAAATCGGCCAAAAATCTTATAGAGGCCATCGGGAAGAGCAAAAAGGTTCCCTTCCGCCGGTTCATCTATGCCTTGGGGATTCGGCATGTGGGGGAGAACTCGGCCCGCCTTCTGGAAGAAAATTACAGAGATCTGGCGGGGCTGATGGCCGCATCCGGAGCCGAGCTGGAGGCCATCGAGGGGATCGGACCCGAGATCGCGCAGAGCATCGCGCACTTCTTCGGCAAGGAGAAGAACCGGGAGACGATCCGGCGGATACTGGAAAGCGGCCTGGAGATCACTTTTCCCGAGCCGAAGGCGGAGAAGAAGAGTTTTGCCGGAAAGACCTTTGTGCTGACCGGAACCCTGCCGACCCTGAAGCGGGCCGAGGCCAAAGCCATGATCGAGGCCGCAGGGGGCAAGGTAAGCGGTTCCGTGAGCCGTAAAACCGATTACCTGGTGGCCGGAGAATCGGCCGGTTCCAAGCTGGACAAGGCAAAGGAACTGAGGGTTGAAATCATCGACGAGGTTCGACTTAAGGAATTGCTTCAATCATAAGGAGGTACATTATGGCGGAGAAAAGAGCCCATGTCATTGTCAGCGGAAGGGTTCAGGGGGTCTTCTACAGAAGCGAAACCGAAAAGGCCGCAAGTGCAAAGGGCCTCAAAGGCTGGGTGAAGAACCGGTCCGATGGAACCGTTGAAGCGGTCTTCGAGGGGGATGAAGAGGCCGTGGCTTCGATGATCGAGTGGTGCAAAAAGGGCTCACCCCGGGCAAAGGTCGATAAGGTCGATGTGGACTGGGAGGAACCCAAGGGGGAATCTTCATTCGAAGTGCGATACTGATGATGTTTCCATCCCACCATGCACCTGAAGCCTGAGCCGCGGAGGGAAACCAGGCTTCAGGGCCATCAAAGAAGGATCGAGCTGAAGCGGACCCATTGAAAAAAGTGGACGCTATGCCTATGAAAGATGAAAACAGCGCCTCCTCCCTTTTGAGGAAACGCTGTTTTCTTTTTACAGAAGCCGATCCAAGAGGCCGATCCAAGGATTTACATCACTCTCCCAGCATCCCCTCTTTCAATCCATCGTCTGCAGGCTCATCCCCCAGCCAGACAGCAAAAAGGGCCCGCTTGAAATCCAGCCCCTGAACCGTACCCCGTTCGGCATTATTTTGGAATACGGTCACGCCCCGGTTCGGCAGGTAGACGAGATCATAGAGATCGCCCTCTTTGGCCTCTTTGTCGAAAAGCGCGTTGAAAGCCGCTATCCGATCCTTCATCCCTTCTTTTGCCGAGGGATTTTCCTTAAAAGCGTTTTCAAAGCCCTCATTAAAGGCTTCCACCAGTTTTTCCGCGGAGACGCCGTCGTAGATGAAATGCATCCGGATGGCCATAGGCTTCTCTGCTGCGATGATGGCCTTGGGATCACTCATCTTCTCCGGCAGATAGAGCCCACCGGCATAGACCTTGATGAAGAACTTCTTCCGCAGGCCCGCGCCGTTCAGGACAAGTTCCGCATCTCCGGCCTTGAGTTTTTCGGGAAGCTTCACGCCGCCGATCTCCGCAGACAACCCCGGGGTCGCCGGCAGGATCAGCAGAAACGAGATCAACAGGACTACAAGATGACGGATCATTCCATCAGTCTCCCATCTTGGCCATGAAGTCGTCGTACTTGGTCTCCAGGAACTGTTTGTGCTTGGCCTCCTCCTGGCAGAGGATCTGGAACATCTTCTTCTGCTTGTCGTTTTGGGCCTGGCCCAAAAGCTCGTTGTAGAGCTGAAGCGCCTTCTCCTCCCGCTTCATGCCGATGGCCAGGATCTCGTTGTAGGCCATGCCCGGCTTGAAGGTCATATCGACCATGTAGTTGCTGCGCTTGATGTCCTTGATCCACTTGAGATCGTACTCTTTGAGCTTCTCTTCGGTGCCGCCCGATTCCATGTTCTCAAGCATCTTCTGGTGGCTGCGCTCCTGATCGGCAAACTCCTTGAGCATATCCTTGACCCCGGACATCGCGGCCTCTTTGGCTGCGGTCTCGTAGAACTCTGCGGCCTCTTTCTCTTTTTCAATGGCAAAATCGATGATCTGGTCTACATTTTCAAACGACATCTTCTTTCTCTCCTTTCAAATGTTGATTTGCCCTTTGGCGGTAAAAATACTTCAAAAAAATCAGACATCGAGGGTGCCGACGATCTCCGTCACCTTCGAGTAGTTCCGTTCCGTAAGATACCCCTCGATGCCGTCGATGATCTCCATGGTTGCCCGGGGATTGACGAGGTTTGCCGTCCCCACCTGGACTGCTGTCGCGCCCACGATCAGAAAGGATATCGCGTCCTCGGCATTCATGATGCCGCCGATGCCGATCACCGGGATCGAAACGGCACGGGCCGCCTGCCAGACCATCCGCAGAGCAACGGGCCGGATCGCCGGGCCCGACAGCCCCCCGGTGATGTTTGTGATCAGCGGCTTTCGGGTATGGATGTCCACGGCCATGCCGGTTAGGGTGTTGATGAGGGATATCGAATCCGCGCCGGCCGTTTCAACGGCCTTTGCAATGGATGAGATATCGGCCACATTGGGGGAGAGCTTGACCATGAGAGGCTTTTTGGTCCGCTCCCGGACCCGCTTCACCACGCCGCCGGCCGCCAGAGGATCGATGCCGAAAGCAACCCCGCCGGCCTTTACGTTGGGGCAGGAGATGTTGACCTCGATCCCCGCGATCTCCGGGATCTCCTCGATCCTTTCCGCAACCTCCCCGTATTCTTCCGCTGTCTTGCCGTAGATGTTGACAAAGACCGGGGTCCGGATGCCTTTCAACCCCGGTAGCTTCTTCTCGATCAGCACATCGAGCCCCACGTTCTCCAGGCCGATGGCGTTGAGCATTCCGCATGGCGTCTCCACCACCCGGCCCGGTGGATTGCCTTTGGAAGGATAGAGGGAGATCCCCTTGACGATGATCCCGCCGAGGCGGTTTAGATCGACGAGTTCGGCAAATTCCGCACCATACCCGAAGGTTCCCGATGCGGTCATCACCGGATTTTTCAGGCGGATGCGGCCGATGTCCACCGAAAGGTCCGGGGAGAGTTCCGGAGAGGGATTGGATGCAGTTGAACTCATTTTGCCCGAATCGATCTCCCCGTAATCGATCTCCCCCGAATTGATCTCCCCGTAATCGATCTCCATTGGCCCATGGCAAGATCATAATGGCCCGCCAAAACCGCGGAACAGGCAAAGAGCTTTGCATTCTGCGGCGTTCTTCTTATAACCCAGGCCCGCCGGGCATGGTAGAACATCCCCGGATAGTTCTTCCGGTCGAACGCCTCTCTGGCCTTCTCGGAATGTTCGATTGATTCCTGCTCCAGACGCACGATCCGGTCGAGTTCGGTTCCGCACCGCCGGCAGACAGGCTTTCCGTCATGGTTTGCATGACATGTAGGACATCGCTTCATCTTGCCATCCTATTCGATGTAAAAAAGGATATCCTCCAGTTCCTCTGCAAATTTCTTTGCATCCTCCATCCGGTTCTCCCGCACAGCATCCCCGATGTCCTCCATCAGGTTGATCATCTCGTCTCTGTCTTCTGCTGAAACCTGATCGATCTGGCCTTCAGCCCGGCGCAGGGTCTGTGCGATCTCATCGGGCATTCCCGGCTCATTCGCGGGGGAGGCCGACTTCAGGTCGGTCTTCTCTTCGCCCCCCCAGAGGTTTTCGATCCGGCTTCGGGATTCGGCCATCTCGGACTCGCTGGATCCGAAGGCGTTCTCGATCACAGCGTTGATCTTCCGGCCCGTGGCCTTTTCTATGGCCTCGATCTTTAGGATGCCGTTGATGTCGAGATCGAAATTCAAGAGGATTATACTGCTCTGGGGCAGGCGGCTCAACTGGAATTTGTACTTGCCGATCTGGATGTTGTCCAAAGCATCCGGGTTCTCCCCCTGATAGACCTTGATCTCCACTGCCTCCTGATTGTCATAGACCGTGTAGAAGGCCTCGGTGCGGGAGGCCGGCAGCTTGGTGTTGCGCCGGATCAGCGGGACGAACATGGTCATGCAGGGCTCGCCGTTCAAATCCCCCAGCGCGGATGTGCCGAAGGTATAGGGGGTGATGTCCAGCAGTACGCTGGTGGAATCGAGCCCCATCTCCCGACCCGCCTGGATGGCCGCGCCCAGCGCCACGCAGAGATCCGGGTCGATCTCACTGTGGGGGAGCTGGCCGAACTTCTCCTCCAGCATCTTTGAAATCCTGGGAATCCGGGTCGATCCCCCAACCAGGATGATCTTGTCGATGGCCGAAGGGAGCAGCGCGGCATCCTTCAATGCCCGGTTCACCGCATCCATAGTCTTGGAGAGATCATTTTCGATCATCTCCTCGAAATCATCCCGGGCCAGCTCATAGGAGAGGTGGATATCCTTCCAACCCTTTTTGGCGATGTGATCCTCTTCTATGATGGCATAAGGCTTTTCAGACAAGGTCACTTTCGCATTTTCGGCCGCCCGCTTGAGACGGGCCATGATCACGCTCTCTTTATCCGAATCGACCCGCAGGGAGTGTTCCTCCTCACAGTATTTCAAAAGACGGTCCACGATCTGCCGGTCGAAATCATCTCCTCCAAGATGGTTGTCGCCTGTGCTGGCCAGCACCTCCACCACCCCGGTCTCGATCTTGACGATCGAGACATCAAAGGTTCCGCCGCCCAGATCGTAGATGAGAATCCGCTGGGTCTCGCTCCGGGTACTCTCATAGGCCAGGGCTGCGGCCGTGGGTTCGTTGATGATCCGGACAACATCGAGCCCCGCGATCTCCCCGGCCTCGCGGGTGGCCTGGCGCTGGGCATCGGTGAAATAGGCCGGAACCGTGATCACGGCCTTTCCGATGGTCTTGCCAAGGGCTTTTTCCGCCCGCTCTTTCAGGGCTTTGAGTATAAAGGCCGAGATCTCCTGGGGGCTGTAGGTCGAATCGCCCATTGGGATCTTCTGATCCTTGCCCATCATCCGCTTCACCGAAAGCACGGTGCGCTCCGGTGCGATCGCGGCCTGGTTTTTGGCAGCCACTCCCACCAGGATAGCGCCCTTCTCATCCACCCCCACACAGGAGGGAAGAATTCCGTTGTCGTTATCCTTCAAAATCTCCGGCTGATTGTCGATAATATAGGCGACCTCGGAATTGGTCGTTCCGAGATCGATGCCGACTATGGGTTCCATTTATGCTCCATTTTTTTCATTCGATTACAACGGTTGTTACTCGCAGACAACCACTTCCGCATACCGGATCACCTCCTGCCTCCGGACAAAGCCGCTCAACTGCTCCTCGACGACTATGCCGCTCTCCTTTCCCGGAGCGGCCTTGCGGCCCACAGCCTTCATCACACTGGGATCAAAGGGTTTGCCGACCGTCTCCACCGGCTCGATCTCCACAAGAGCGAGGGAACGGTCAAACCTGCGGATGGCCATATCATACCCTTCGATCACGCCCTCGATCCCCTTGGGAGCGGATCTTAAAAACCCCTTTGCGGCCGCGACCTCCTGGCTGGCTTTTTTCCCCCGAACCAGGGCGTCCCGCACCTCGAGAAAGGGAAGGATCGCCTTCTTTTCCGCCGTGATCCGGATTCGCTCTTCCAGGCCGTTGATCTCTTGGGCCTTCTCCTTGAAGATGTCCGATGCATCGTGGAACGCATCGATAATGGCCACCAGGTTCTGCAGGGAGCGGTTCTGCTCCCGGTTCTGAAAGCGGATCTCCTGCCGGAGCGCAGTGAACTCCGAGAGCAGGGTGAAGAGATCGCATGCATCCATCGCGCCCTCCCCTTCGGTCCCCCGGGCGTCCGGCAGCTCCTCCAGCCAGTACCGGAAGTCCTGAAGCACATCCTTTTTCCAGTCCGGAAGGGCTTCAGCGCTCTGGGCACGGCCCTTCAGTTTTCCGGAAAAAAAGCCGACGATCCATTGCATGAGGGGAATGGTCACCCGTCGCTCGAAGGCCTTGCCCAAACCTTTGAACCATCCCGCGATCCTTTTTGGCAGATTCATGATCCCTCCTTGCCTGTTTATTCGGTTTTTTCGGCCTTCATCAATTCACCAAGCCCTGCCCGGCGCCGCTTTACGAATCGGGCATCGGCCAGGGAGTGCAGGGCACTGTCATAATCCCGAACCGAAAGCCCGCCAAAGACCTCGCCCCGGACCCGGTTGCGCTTGTCTTTCAAACCTTCGTAGGCGAGTGTGATTCTCCGGAACATCTCCGGCTCCCGCTCGGGCGAATACCGCTTCACCTTCTGCAGGTAATGCTTTCGTATCTCCTCATCCGAGGCATCCGGAGAGAGTTCCAGTATAAGATAATTGGTCAGCATAATGCGATCGTCTCTTTTCTATTTTTTGCCATAGAGGATGATCCGGGCTTCCCGGGAGAGCTTTCTTAGCATGCGGTTCTCCTCCAGCAGCCGGGCCACGAAATCGAAATCGTGGCGCATACCCTCCTGTTCACGGATCAGCCCCCTGAGCTTTTTGATAAGACTCTCGGGCATCCCACGCAGGCCGATGCTGTCGATAAAATCCTCAAATATAGCGGTAAACTCTCTGAGCAGCCGCTTCTTCTCGGCCTCGGGAAGAAAAAGCCCCGGCCCCACCTCCCCCATCCGGAGACGGTTCAGGATATCCCCGAACCGCTCGTCATAGACCCCCGTCATGTCATCTTGAAATTCATCCTCCTCATCCAGATCATCGAAGACTCCGAGGTCGTCGAACAGGTCAAAGGGATCGAAATCATCATCAAAGGGAAGGGGCGGAAATCCGCCGAAGGGGGAGGCGTCCAGCAGGCTGAAATCGAAAAGCTCCAAGGCCTTTTTCAGATGGCCCTCGGCATGGGGCGCGAGGCGCCGGGCCAGCATCCGGAGGGTCTCGGACAACTGGCCCTTCGCGTTATCGGTAATCTCTTTGAAATCTTCGGAATCGACATCTTTCTTTCCGGAGATCGAATCGATGACCAGAAGGACAAAGGAGAGCAGCAACTGGTGATCCGGCTTTGCGCTCTTGAGCCGACTCCGGATGTCCTTGCGCAGGGTCGGGATCAGATCCTTGGTCAGGATCGCATCGTAGAGGAAGAGGATCTCCTCGTCATCCACCCGCCCGATCAGGTTCTTCTTGTATTTCAAAAAGATGGGAGAGAGATTCAGGGTCGGATAGATCATGGAAAACCGCTCTTCCAGGGGTCTTAACAGGCGGACGATCTCCGAGGACTGGAGTTGGCTGCTCTGCTTTAAAACCTTCTGGAAACGCTTTTCAATGGTCTTGATCATGTCCGGTTTCCGCCCCGGCCCTGTGGGATTGAGTTCGGAAAGAAGCAGTGCCAGAATCCGAAGCTTCTCAAAGAGGGGCCGATCATCTATGACCCGGTCCATAACCGGGTCCGGCGCCTCCTCCTGAATCAGGGAAAGCATGGCCCGTTTTTCCGCTACCATTGGGCCGATGCGCTTGGCCTCCACGGCTTGGGCACGGTCCAGATCCTTCTCCACGAGGTGGTACTTATCCCGGTCCATATTCTTCTGCGCGGAGATGAGAAAGGCCAGCCCGTGGCGCTCGATCACCCGATTGTCGTGGGGGGCCCGTTTCATGGCCGTTTCAAGGATGTTTTCGGCCTTTCGAAAGGCGTTCTTCCGATAGTACAGGGTCGCCAGCTCCAGGCAGGGATAGGGATCGTCCGGAAAGCAATCCGCCATATCGAGGAGCAGCTTTTCCGTCAGTTGGGTCGCGGGCCGGGAGGATTTGGGCAGACGGACCAGAAGCTCGTATGCTGAACGGTTTTTCGGGTCCAGCTCGATCGCCTTGGCCAGCATCTCGATCGGGATCATCTCCGGCTTGTCACCCTCTGTTCCCAGCAGTTTCCGGTTCTCCCGGATCGCCTTCCGGTTGGGACCTGAGGCCGGGTTAAGCCGCTCCTTGTCCATGAGATCCACCACGAACTGAAGGACAAACGCGTGGGCCATCTTTCGCTCTTCCGGATCGGTAAAATCCTTTTCCAGCAGTCGGAGATAGGAGACCACCGAGGAGGGACCCGGCCCATGTTCGGCCATCTGAATCCTGGCAAAGAGAAGATCCTTATCTTCAGGGGGTAAAAGGTTTTTGACCAAACGGTCGTATTCCCGCTCCCCCATTTTCCCCTGAACCACCATGCTCCGTAGAATCTGCAGGATATAGACCCGGGTTTTTTTTGGATCATTCGGAAAGATCGCCTCGGAGATGGCCGAAATCTTCTCTTCCGCGGCCTTGGTCCGCCCGGCCTCCAGGTCCCTGATCAGCTCGGCCATCCGGGTTTTGATATCGATGGGGCCGTCCCAGAGCTGGGGATAGCGGCGCATGAGATCCTTCTGGTTCTTTTTCTCTTCGGCAAGGAGCATCTTCTCCAGATCCGAGGCCAGATCTTTCAGATAGAAATCCTCGGGGATCATGGAAAAGGCCTTTGCGGCCGCCGCGTCATTGCCGGCATAGAACTCGGCCATTCCCCGGCAGAACATCCGCACCGGCGCATAGGGGGAGGAGCGCGGCAGGCCCCGCAGCGCGTCTGCGGCCTTCTCCCACTCGGCCGCATTCATCAGGGAAAGGGCCGCCTGAGCCGTATCAGCATCTTTGACCACCGGCAGCTCCGGCCCCAGACAGGAGAGCATTTCCCAGGTTTCGTGAAGGAGCAGCCGGCCCGCCAGAAACCGCTCCACGGCCGGGGCCGGTACTTCCATCTTTGCGGCATATCGGCCATAGAGGTCAAAGGCCTCCTGATTGGAACAGGTGGAGAGATATAGGGCCAAATCTTGGGCCGAGATCTGGGAAAGCTTGGGCATGTATTCCCGGACGCTCTTTTTCAGGGTGTCGGCCTCGTTGAACATGCTCTTTTCCCGAAGAGCCCTCTCCCGCTGGAGATAGCTCCGGAACAGAAGAGGCCGGATCTCGTCGGTGAGGCCGTGCCGTTTGGCCGCGAACTTTAAAACAGATATCGCGTCTCTGGCCTTTCCGGCCTCCAGAAACCGCTCGCCTCTCTCCAGAAGCTGATCCCACGAAAGATGATGCAACTGGCTCTGTATCCCTTTTGAACCCTTTTTTTTCTTTTTCTTTGCCATTCTCTCTTTATCGATCTCTCCAATTGAATTCTGTCAAAATATCCTTATGTTTGTACCAGAACTCAAAAGGAGTATCAAGTCTATTTGCATAAAATGACATCAGAAGGCTTGACTTTTTCTTTGTAAGTGGTTAATGTAACAAAACTGAGTATTATCTCATTTTATATATATATTAAAGAAAACAGGAGTTACCATGGCAAGACCGAAAAAGAACAGAATCGTAGCTTTCAATCCGGAGATCAGCTACTTCAAACCCCGTGGCATCCCCCTGCTGGACCTGGAGGAGGTCTGTCTGACCATCGATGAGCGGGAGGCCATTCGTCTGGCCGATCTGCTGGGCCTCTCCTATGAGGAGGCCGGACAGGAGATGGGCGTCTCCCGGGCCACCTTCGGCCGGATTGTTCAGCGGGCAAGAGGAATCGTCGCGGATTCCCTGATCAACGGCAAAGCCATAAAGGTGGAAGGCGGACATTATACCATTGCCGAAACCGATCGGGTTTTTGCCTGCCAGACCTGTGAAAACCAATGGGAGGAGCCCAGAGGAACAGGTCGCCCCGAAGGATGTCCCAAGTGCAAGAGCAATCTGTTCCGGCGGATTCTGGTGAGAGAGAATCAGGCCGCGACTCAGGATGCCTGATTTCCCATGCGGATCGCAGCAGCCGTTGAAGGGAAAGAACTCTCGGACATGATTGCGCCCCATATGGGTGCAGCATCCCATATCCTGATCATGGACACCGAAAGCGTCTCCTTCGAGGTGAAGGAAAACCGGATCGATCCCTCCCTGGCCCAAGGCTCCGGTCTGCAGACGTGCCGAAATCTCATCGAATTCGGCGCGGATCTGCTCATCACCGGAGCCTGCGGCCCCCGGGCGTTTCGAAAGCTCGAGGCTCTGGGCATCCGTGTTCTTGCGGGCGCGGAAGGGGCTGCCGGAAATTCGATCCGAAGGGTCATCGACAATGACCTTTCCCCGTCCCAAGGGCCTGGAAAGGTCATTGAAACTGCAACACCGGAATAATTTCTTGCCGACCGAATCCATCGGTCATTGAACCAGCACCGATACCATCGCATCTCAATGGCTTGGAAAAGCCTTCAGACATCTTATTATCCAAAAATCCATAATTTTGTAAATGAGGAGAACCAGACAATGGAAGAATGTGGAGAAAGCGGCTGCAGCCCAACCCCTGCAGGGGCACAGAGATCCATGGCGGATCAGGATGCCGCGATTGCGTCATCTCTGGGAAAAATAAAGAACAAGCTGATCGTAATGAGCGGCAAGGGCGGCGTCGGTAAGACGAGCGTCTCGGTCAATCTGGCCATCGCGCTGGCCAAGACCGGAGCAAGGGTCGGGATCATGGATGTGGACATCCACGGGCCCGATGTGCCCCGGATGCTCGGCTTTGAAGGGCTTTTAGATGTAACGCCGGAGAACAAGCTCTCCCCCATGAAATATTCCGACAACCTCACTGCTGTCTCCATCGAGTCGTTGAGCCGTAGCCGGGATGACGCGATCATCTGGCGGGGGCCCATGAAACACTCCGCGATCCGCCAGTTCATCGGAGATGTGGAATGGGGGGATCTCGACTATCTCATCATCGATGCACCTCCGGGAACCGGAGATGAGCCCCTTTCGGTCGCGCAGGTGGTCAAAGACGCAAAGGCCGTCATCGTCACCACCCCCCAAGAGGTGGCTCTGGCCGATGTCCGCAAATCGATCAACTTCTGCAGGATCGTCAAGATGGAGATTTTGGGCCTCATCGAGAACATGAGCGGCATGGCCTGCCCTCACTGCAGCGAGACCATCGATCTTTTCGGAGAGGGCGGCGGAGAGAAGACCGCCCAGAGCTTCGGCCTGACCTTTCTGGGCAAAATTCCCATCGATCCGGAGCTGGTGAAGGCCGGAGATGCCGGGATCTCCTATCAGGATACCCATGCTGATTCGGCCGTGACCCGCGCGTTTTTCGAGATCGCAGGCCGTGTAAAGGAAAAGTCCGCCCAATAGTGATCTGCCGGAGGCGGAAAAATCTGCGCCTCCGGCCATTCCCGCGGATCCTTCTCCCCCGGTAAAAGCTGTAGAATTCCCGCATTATCGACAATAGGCTGTTGAAGTCGAGGTGGACCTGTGCTACATCCATAGGGTGATGATGCGTGAGCGATTTCTTCAAAAAGGGTTCTTTGCCCTGTATGATCTGAGCTGGCGAGTGGCGCTTCCCCTCCTTTCCCGCAACAGACGCCTTGCCGAGGGCTGGGAGGAGCGAACCCTACAGCGGCCCTTGCCGAAGGGTATCGATCTCTGGATGCAGGCCGCATCGGCCGGAGAGGCTTATCTCGCAGCGCAGGTTCTGGATCATCTCAATCCCAGAGGAATCCTGAAAGCACTGGTCACGACCAACACCCGACAGGGCATGGAGATCATGCGCCGCGCGGCTTCTTCCCTTTCGGAAAGGGAAAAGATCCAAGTCCATCTCGCCTATTGCCCCTTTGACCGGCCCCGATGGATGGAGCAGGTTATCCGTCAGACCGGAACCCGGGCACTGGTGCTGCTGGAATCGGAGATCTGGCCCGGGCTTCTGCGGGCCGCAAAAGGGCAGAAGATCCCGATCCTCATCGCCAACGGCAGGATGACGGAGCAGAGCTGCCGCCGGTATCGGATCTATCCGGGATTATGGAGGAGCCTCTCTCCGGATGCGGTTCTGGCCATCTCCGAAGAGGATGCGGGGCGATTCAGAGGGCTTTTTCCGGATGCCGCAGTTTCCGCAATACCCAATATCAAATTCGATGCCGTAACAATTGCCCACAGGGAAAAAGGGGATTCAACGGGAAGCGGCCCTCCCCTCTTTCCGGAAGATGCCCCTTTTCTCGTGTTCGGCTCGGTTCGGGAACCGGAGGAGGCGGATGTAGGGAAAATGATCGGCCATATCCTCCATAAGGTTCCGAATGCGGTGATCGGCCTCTTTCCCCGCCATATGCATCGGATCGGGGCGTGGAAAAAACTTCTTTCGGAAAAAGACCTTCCCTGGATTCTCCGTTCCGGAACTCAAGGGTCGGTCTCGCCGGGAACTGTGATCCTTTGGGATACCTTCGGGGAACTCACCCGCGCCTATGCCGCGGCCCAGGCCGCATTTGTGGGGGGAAGCCTTGCGCCGTTGGGGGGGCAGAACTTTCTGGAGCCGCTCGCCTATGGGATCGTTCCGGTGATCGGCCCCTGGTGGGATAACTTTTTCTGGGTGGGCCAGGAGATTATCGATCAGGGGCTTTTAATGGTGGTCCGGGACTGGCGGGAGGGGGCCGATGCGCTGGCGCAGCAGCTTCGTCAGCCACAACAGCTTGACAGTCTCCGCAAATCCGCCTTACATTACATTCGATCCCGACAAGGCGGCACCGAAAGGGTCTGTAGAACCATCGGCAACCTACTGGAAAATGGCAACGGAGGCATCGAGGAAACGTGAACAATTCAGCGCACACGAAAAATCTCCCCCCCTGCTACGGGATCATTCCGGCAAGATACGCCTCCACCCGCTTTCCCGGAAAGCCGCTGGCCGATATTCTGGGAAAGCCGATGATCTGGCATGTCTATCAGCGGGCCCGCCAGTGCCCCTATCTGAAAAGGGTGGTGGTGGCCACCGATGATGACCGGATCATGCTGACCGCGGAGGCGCTGAAGATCCCCGCGGTACTCACCCGCTTCGATCATGAGAGCGGAACGGACCGGGTGATGGAGGCGGCACAACAGCTCAGGATTCCGAAGAATGCGGTGGTGGTAAATATCCAGGGGGATGAGCCGGCCCTGGAGCCGGAGATGCTCACCCAGCTCCTCAGCCCCTTTTCAAATCCCAAAATCCGAGTCTCCACGCTTGCCCGGCCTATACCGGCAAACGAGGCCCAGGTTCCGGATCTGGTCAAGGTGGTCTTCTCCGAAGCCGGAAGCGCTCTCTATTTCTCCCGGGCCATGATCCCCTATCACCGGGATGAAAAGGAGAAGAGCTACTACGGCCATATCGGCCTCTATGCCTTTCGCATGGAAGCTCTGGAGAAGTTCGTCTCCCTGCCCCCCAGCCCTTTGGAAAGACTGGAGAAGCTGGAGCAGCTCCGCCTTCTGGAAAACAACATCCCCATTCATGTGGAGATCACCCGGTTTCAGAGCATCGGCGTGGATCGGCCCGAGGATATTCGAAGGGCCTCCCGTATGCTGGCGGAGATGATCAGCCGGTCACAGGAGAAATACAGCGCCGAATAAAGGCGTCGAAGGTTTCGGCATCGGCTCCGAAATCGATATCGACACCCATCACCAGCAGTTCCGGACGCCACCGATATTTTCCCCGGATACGGACATAATCCTTTTCTGTGGTGGCAAAGATCTCCGCGCCGGATGATTTTCCGCGATCCATGATCTCACGGATATCTGATAGCCCATACGCGTAATGATCCGGAAAATTTTGAAACCCGCAGATGTTTCCCCCCTCTTTTTCCAGTGAACCGCGAAAGCCATGATTGTCCGCAATGCCGGAAAAGGCATAGATCCGGCGGCCCGATAAAGGGAAATCCTTGGGGGAAGGTTTTTGGACAACCTCTGATTCCAAGGCATTTGATGCCGATATCCGCATTCGGATGGCGGGCCGATGCATGGATTGGAATCGGGGAATATTCCCGATAAAGGTTTCGATTCGGGTAAGATCACCGATCTCCCCTTCAGAGCGGGTGAATATGATGGCATCCGCGCGGGCCGATGCGGACGCCGGCTCCCGCAGGGGCCCCCGGGGCAGGATATGGCCGTTTCCCAGGGGATATCTTCCATCCATCAGCAGAAGATCGAGATCCCTATGGAGCCGCAGGTGCTGGAATCCGTCATCCAGAAGGATCACGTCGGGGCGGAACAGCTCTACTGCGCTCATCCCCCCGGCAAACCGGTCTCCTCCCACAATTACCGGAACCCCGGGAAGGGATGCGGCCATCATATAGGGCTCATCTCCGGCATCTTCGGGCCCAAGGAAAAGATTGGTTCCGTCGCTCACCACTCCGCCCGATTTCTGGGCGCTTCCGCCATAGCCCCGGCTGACGATGGCGGCCTTTGCTCCGAATTGGGCAAAACGCCGGGCAAGATACTGGGTCATAGGCGTCTTACCGGTTCCCCCGGTCGTCAGATTCCCGACGGAGATCACCGGACAGGGAAGTTTTTTTCGGGGCAGGAGACCGGCCACATAGAGCCGGGATCGAAGGCGGACCATGCCCCGATATCCGACCGAAAGTCCATAGAGAAGGGCCGCCGGTGAAAGGAGCGGATACTTTTGATGAGAGCTGATAATCCGCTCAACCTCCATTTTAATCGAGGTCATTTTGATCAAGGCCATAAAACGGATTCACGACTACAGAGATGCCCGAAGAAATCCCCGGATCAAATCCAGGGTCTTCGAGAGCGCTCCACGGTTTTTCTCCAGCACACCTCTGGCTCGAAGCCCCTGTGCCTCTCGCCGCTGCTCATCATTGAAAAGTCCGGAAAAAGATCGATACAGTTCATCTTCATCCCGCACCTGAAGGGCTCCCCCAGCAGAGAGAAGCATCTCCGAGATCTCCCGGAATGATCCCATATGCGGCCCGAAAAAGACCGGAACAGCAAAACCGGCCGGCTCCAGGGGATTGTGTCCTCCAAAGGGAACCAGGCTTCCGCCCACAAAAGCGATATCGGCCACAGCATACAGATCCTTCAACAGCCCGATCAGATCGATCACGACCACATCCGACGCTTGGGAGGGCGCTTTTCCCTGCAGAAGATCCTGATATCGGACAGCATTGAAATTCGATCCCTCAAAAATCGACAGGATCTCATCGGCCCGATCCGGATTTCGGGGAACCAGGATCAGGGAAAGATCCTTCTCTCTTTTCTTCAACTTCAAAAAGGCTTGGGCCAGCATCGCCTCCTCGCCCGGATGGGTGCTGCCGGCCACGATGATCCGCCGATGGTCCGGAATAAAAAGGGTTTTCCGGATCTTTCGGAGCCCCACATCCGGAATAGCGCGGATCTCCCCGTCAAACTTGAGGCTGCCCACAGATGTCACCCGCTCCGGCAAAACTCCGAGACGCCGAAAGCGTCGTCTATCTTCCGGAGATTGTGCGCAAATGTGGGAGAACTTGCCGAAGATCCGATCTGAAAAGGGAGAGAGCCTTTTGTATCCTTTGAAGGATCTGTCCGACAGGCGTCCGTTGATTAGAAGCACCGGCACTTTCCGCTTTTCCATCTCATGGAGAAAGTTGGGCCAGATATCCGTCTCCACCAGAATCACCAGATCCGGGGCAATATGCCGGACAACCCGCCGAACCGAAAAGATCAGATCCAGGGGAAAGGGAAAGATCCGGTCGGCAACCTCTCCCAGGCGCTGCTCCGCGATGGAAAACCCGGTGCGGGTCGATGCGGAGAAGAGAAGAATCGCATTGGGATATTGCGCCCGAAGATGCTTTACCAGCGGAATCGCGGAGATGACCTCTCCCACGGAAAGCGCATGAATCCAGAGGGTGGGCTCTCTTGTCCGGGGAATATTTGGAAGCCGAAGGCCGATTCGCTCACGTAAGAGCTTCTTCCGTTTTCCGGAAATAGACCAGAAAGGCATCAGGATCAGCATCGCGGCGGTCAGAAGAATATTGTAGAAAAGCATCATCGCGCCCCCTTTCGATGTACCGTCTGTTCTACTCTGCATTGAGCAGCAGGATGATCCCGAGGCAGAAGAAGATGATATTGGCAACCCAGGCCGCGGCCATCGGCGGCAGCATTCCCGCATAACCCAAAGAGATGCAGAAGCTGTAGAAGATCCAGTAGAGAAAGGCCAGCCCCAGACCATAGGCGATGCTGGCCGGCATCCCCTCCTTCATCCGCTTTCTTAAAGCCACCCCGGACCCGACCACCGAGAGAATGATGCAGATAAAGGGAAATGCTATCTTTGCATGGAGATCCACCCGGTAGAGGGTGGCGTCATACCCCTCGCTCTCCACCTTCCGCACATAGGCCAGCAGTTCCTTGAAATTCATCTCCTCGGAGGTTTTTACCACTCTCTTCAGATCATTGGGCAGGAGGTTGAATTCGATATACCGGGCCGGCAGAAAATTGACATCATAGGTCCCGGTCTCCGGTCTCCGCTCCTGCTCCATCACATTGTAGAGCATCCATCGCTTTCCCTGAAAAACCCCCCGCTTAGCGTCAATCCGCTGCGCCAGTCCGAAATCTTCGTCGAAGTTGTAGAGGGTGACGCCGTACATGGCCTCGTGTGCGCTGTTGTAATATCGGATATAGAGGATCTCCCGGTCCTCTCTGATCCAGATATTCTTCTCCTTGGAGATCACCGCGGATTTCTGCTTCACCTCCTGCAGCCAGATCCGGTTGGCTTTTGCCGAGGTGATGGGAACCACCCACTCGGTAAAGAAGAAGAGCAGAATCGTGCCGGCCACGCCAATGGTAAAGACCGGACGGACCAGGGCATAGACGCTCACCCCGCTGCTCTTGAGCGCCAGGATCTCGTTCTGCCGGCCCATCAGACCGAAGACGATGAGCACCGAAAGGAGCACACAGACCGGCAGGATCTGCGCGATGATAAAGGGGATGTTGAACCCGAAGAAGATCGCCGCCTTTGAAAAGGGGAGCCCTGCATCCATGAATTTGTCGATCTTTTCGAAGAAATCGATCAGGACGTAGATGCTCACCACCACCACCAGGACGATGAGCATGGATTTGATCATCTCCCGGCTCACATACTGATAGATGATGGTCATTCGAGCCCGCTCCTCCTTCCCGCTATCCCGGTCTTGATCCGGTACATGATATAGGGCAGACCGAGCTTGACCGGCCGATCCTTTGCTGCCCGGTTGAGAAGATAGAGCCCCAGCAGGGTCATGACGATGTTGGGAACCCACATCCCGATAAAGGGCGGATAGAGCCCGGACTCTCCGAAGACGAGGCCGGCCGACAAGAGCAGATAGTAGAGGAGAAAGAAGGTGAGCCCAAGGCCGAGTCCGAAGGATTTCCGGGAGAACTTGGAGCCGACGCCCAGGGGAACTGCCAGAAGCCCCAGCGCAAGACAGGCAAATGGGATGGAGAACTTCTTGTGAAACTCGAGAAGTGCCTGGTAGTATCTCGCGTCCCGCTTCTTTTCGGTCTGCAGGAAATGGATAAGCTCATTGAAGAACATCTCCTTCTCATCTTTTGGACCCGTCCGAGCTGAGGTCATGGCCTGCTGCAGATCGAGGTTGAGATCATAGGTGTCGAAATCGACGGTGTTGACGGTGCGCTTGTCGATATCAGCCTGATTGATGATCCCGTCATAGAGGCGCAGTTGAAAGGCCGCCTTTCCGGGCCTTTGAAACAGTTTTCCCCGGGGAGCTACGATAGTGACGGCCACTCCAATGCTTCGCTCGTCCCGGATAAAGATATCGACCAGCTCCCGGGTAGGCACGTCGATCCTGCTGACATAGAGCATCACCCCCTCGAAACTGTCGTTGAATGTCCGCTCCTTCAGGCCGATATCGAGGTTGGACGCGGCCACCTCGACCGTCAGATCCTTGAGCGACGTTCTCCCCCAGGGAAGGCCGTAGAGGATCATGAATCCGGTGATCAGGGTTCCGAAAACGGCAAAAATGATCACCGGCGGCAGCATCTGATAGAGGCTCACCCCGCCCGATTTCAGCGCCAGCACCTCATTGTCCCCGGACATCCGCAGAAAGGTGAGAAGCACCGACATCATCACCGACATTGGCAGGATGAAGACGAGGAAATAGGGAACCGAATAGAGCAGCATCCGGAGGACCACCCCCATCCCGATCCGATAGTTGACCACCATGTTGGTGATGTCGAGGATCTGTGTCAGCAGGAAGATGAAGGTGAAGAAGATCCCGTTGAGCAGAAACGGCGGAATCAACTCCCGTAGGATGTACCGGTTCGCGGTGGTATTGAGGCTAAGGCTCATGGGAATCCCCTGGATCGACCGCATCCGATTGATCCGCATCCGCATCCGTTCATGCGCATTCGCATCGCATCCGCATCCTCGTCCTCTTCCTCGTCCCGGTAGTTCCGGCGCTTCTTTACCTGACGAAAAAAAGCGGCCGCCGCGGTGAGCGCCGCCAGGAAGAAGAGGATCTCGTACAGATTGATCGCGATGAATGTCAGCAGGGTATTCCGCTTGCCGAGATAGCGGTGCCAGTCCGCCTCCAGTTCCGGAAGGGAAAGGCCGAGGCCGGCTTGAACCGCCTCTTGGGGCGTCTCTCCCCGGGAAAGCCTGCCGAGGATCTCGCCCAATCCATTCTCTTCGTAGGTATGCAGGATATAGGTGATGATCGAGAGGCTCTGCGCATATGCCAGGATCAGCCCCCGCCGATCTCCGGGAAAGCCGTTTTCCAGATTCCGCAGGGGGATGAGACCATCGGTGAGCACTGCCCGGTGGAGTTCGGGCCGGGGGGTGTTGAGCATCAGCTCCGAGACGCCGCCGCTGGCCCACTGTGCAACCCCCTCGTTGAGCCACCGGGGAAGGTTCTCATCCTCGATGTAGTGGTGCAGCAGCAGATGCACCAGCTCATGCTTCAGCGTCACCGGCAGGGTATAAGGGGCCCGGGTCATCCGGGAGTAGTCGATCACGATCCAGTTCTCCCGGGGCGCGGCAAATGCGCTGATGTAGTTTCGGCCCCCCACCCGCTCAAAGGTCCGGGTATCCTTTACCAGCATGAGCCCCGGGATGAACTCGACCTTCCATCCGAAGACCGTCTCCAGCTCTGCGCGGATTTCCGGATAGATATCGGCCGTCTGCCGGGCCGCCCCTTCCAGCGGCTCCTGATATCGGATATAGATCTGCGGATGGCGGATCTCACCGACCGCATCGACGCCCTCCCCATTATTTTCGCCATCGGAATCCTGAGCCCAACAGATGCCTGTGAAGAAGAGTCCGATCCATAGCAGAAGCCATAGAAGAAGAATGGTAGATTTCCGGATATGCACTCGCTCGGTTGTCGATCATGTTCTGTTTTCGTCATCCCCGTTACTGTTGGGGAGATCATCTTCCGCAGAAGCCGGGCTCTGGCCATTCTGACGCCGCCACTTTTCAAGGCGTTCGGCGATGGTCCGCTCATACCCCCTGTCCGCAGGGATATAGAAGCGCCGCCCCGCGAGCCGGTCCGGCAGATACTGCTGTTCGGTATACGCGCCCTCGTAATCATGGGCGTACTTATAATCTTTACCATACCCGAGCCCTTTCATCAAGGCGGTAGGCGCATTGCGGATGTGCAGGGGGACCGGAAGCGGGCCCGAATTTTGGATCTCGTCCTGTACCTCGTGCCAGGCCGTGTAGAGGCGGTTGCTCTTGGGCGCGGCCGCGAGATAGACCGCGGCCTGCACCAGAGCGAGTTCCCCTTCGGGGGAGCCGAGATACCGAAAGGCTTCGGCCGCATTCATGACAACCCCGAGGGCTTCCGGGTCGGCATTGCCGATATCTTCGGAGGCCATCCGGATCAGGCGGCGGGCGATGTATCGGGGATCTTCCCCGGCCGACAGCATCCGGCCCAGCCAGTAGACGGCCCCGTCCGGATCGCTTCCCCGGATGCTCTTGTGGAGCGCGGAGATGAGGTTGTAGTGCTCCTCTCCGGATTTGTCATAGAGCAGCGCCTTCTCTCGCAGGGCACGCGCCACATCCTCCACTCCGATGGGGTTTGACGGCTTTCCCCTCCCCTCCCCTTTTTCGATCCTTTGGACCATCAAAGATGCGGCAAGCTCCAAACTGTTGAGCGCGGTTCGGGCATCTCCGTGTGCGGTTCGGACGATATGGTCCAGTCCATCATCGGTGATTTGAAGGCCGGTCTTTCCCAGCCCCTGATCCGGATTTTCAAGGGCCCGTTCGACAATAGTCCGGATCTCCGCCTCCGACAGGGGGGAAAGGGTGATGACCCGGCATCGGGAGAGGAGCGCGGGAATGACTTCAAAGGAGGGGTTCTCCGTAGTCGCGCCGATGAGGGTGATGAGGCCGCTCTCCACATGATGCAGAAAGGCATCCTGCTGGCTCTTGTTGAACCGGTGGATCTCGTCCACAAAGAGAACGGTTCGCCGCCGGCGCAGGGATCTTTCGGCCTTTGCGCTCTCGATCACGGCCCGGATCTCCTTGACGCCCGAGAGTACCGCAGAGATCTGTTTGAAGCTCGACTTCGTGGTCTTTGCAATGATCCGGGCCAGGGTGGTCTTGCCGCAGCCCGGGGGTCCCCAGAGGATCATGGAGAAGAGGCGGTCCGTCTCCGCGGCATGGCGGATGGAGGTCCCTGGCCCCACTGCATCGGCCTGACCCACGAATTCATCGAGGGTTTTGGGCCGCATCCGATCCGCAAGGGGCGGCGCATTCTCCGGAGCCTCCCGCGCGGCCTGCTCAAAGAGTTCATCCATATGAAAATATCAGGCTGAAAATATCAGGCGGGCCGGCTTCTGCGGACCCGCTCCTTGAAGAAGAGGCGGATAGGGGTCTTGTCCAGTTTCAGATCCTCCCGGAACCGGTTGATCAGATACCGTTTGTAGGAGAAGTGAACCGCCTGGGGATAGTTGACAAAGGCCACGAATGTCGGGGGGCCTGTCGCGACCTGTGTGGCATAGAAGAACTTGATCCGCCTTCCCCGGTGAAGAGAGGGCTCGTTGCGCCGGGTCGCGTTCTCCAGGATCTTGTTGACCTGACCCGTTCCGACGCGGAGGGAATACTGTTCATAGATCCCTTTTACCGTGGGAAAAATCTTTGAAATCCGCTTTCCGGAGAGGGCCGAGAGCGTCAGAACCGGCGCGAAGTTCAAAAACCCCGCGTCCATCTTCAACTGCTCCCGGAGCCGCTTGGCCATCTGCCGGTCCGCCTCCACAAGATCCCACTTGTTGAAGAGAAACGCGAATCCGCAGCCCCGGTCATTGGCATATCCGGCAATCCTTATGTCCTGATCCGTGATCCCCTCTTCGGCATCCAGAAGCAGCAGCGCCACATCGCACTCCTCAAGGCTCTTCAGGGCCTTGATCACCGAAAACTTCTCCAGCTTCTTCCCCACCTTACTCTTCCGGCGGATGCCCGCGGTGTCGATGATCCGAAAAGGCTGGCCCTCGAACTCGAAAAGGGTGTCCACCGAATCCCGGGTGGTTCCGGCCACCTCACTCACCACCATCCGCTCCTGTCCCAGCATCTTGTTGACCAGGGAGGATTTGCCCACATTGGGCCGGCCAACCACCGCGATCCGGATCTCCTGCTTTTCCGCAGAGGCTCTATCGGGAAGATCGAACCGGGGAAGGGTCGGAACCAGCGCGTCCAGGAAATCATTGACCCCGTACCCGTGGGCCGCGGAGACCGGGAAGGGCTCTTCAATGCCTAACACATAGAAATCATCGAGAAGATTTTCCCGCTCCGGCCCGTCGATCTTGTTGACCGCGGTAAAGACCGGTTTTTCAACCCCCCGGAGCATCTCGATCAGGTCCCGGTCAAAGGGGGAGATCCCCGATTTCCCGTCCAGCACCAGAACGATCGCGTCCGCAGCTTCCACGGCCTGGTCGATCTGAAACCGGATCTGCCGGCTGAACCCATCCTCGTCCCTGTCCAGAAATCCGCCCGTATCCACAAGGGTGAACTCGGTCTCATCCCACCGGACATCCCCGAAGTTCCGGTCACGGCTGACGCCCGGATAGTCGTCCACGATCGCGTTCCGGGTGCGGGTGAGCCGGTTGAAGAGGGAAGACTTCCCCACATTGGGTCTCCCCACAATGGCAACGATTGGTTTCATCTAAGAGCGGCCGCCTCCTTTGAACCGTCAGAGGAGCCGGGAGATCCGGGATCTTTTGTCTGTCGGGCAAGATAGACCAGATAGCCGACCGCGGCAAGGCTGAAAAGCAGCGCGAGGATAAAGACCACAAGAGGCCCGTACTGGGGCTCTACCGTCAGATCAGAAAGCCGGAAATAGGGATCGAGATATGCTGTGCGAACCAGATCCCTGATCAGTACCATAAAGGTCACCAGAAACAGTGCAAAGAAGGTCGTGAGCAATACCTTTCGATGGATCGCAAGAATCAGCACCAGGATCACCAGCCCGAGGGCCGCCAGAAAAAGGCCGGTATGGAGGGGGCTGCCCCCCATGAAAAGGAGCAGAATGGGACGGGGAAGGCTCATCTGGAACCAGAAGCCGATCACCACCTGGATCAGCGTTGCATGGACAAACCAGTCCATCCCCCGGTCGATCTGTTTTTGGGCATCAGGAGCGCCTTTGCGCGCCTTCAAGGTCCAGAGGAGGGCAATGAAAAGCCCGCCGATGGCAATCGATCCGGTCAGAAAATGGAGATACCGGGGAAGAAGCGTCGGGTCCGAAAGGTTGAGCAGGGTCCCCTGGTCATTTTCGAAATAGCCGGTCCAGGCATCGGGCCGGAGCATCAGCGTCATGTTGTTGACATAAATGAACGCGATGACCAGAAGGATGGCGACCGAAGAGCCGATGAACCAGTTCCGGTTGTTCCCCAGCGCATCGAACTTGAACTTGTAGATATAGGCGCTGTAATAGGCCAGGATCAGCAGCGGGATCACGGCCATCCAGAAGACCGCCATGAGCTGTGAGCTGACGTACATGAAATGGCCGTAGAGCACCTGAAGAAAGAGCAGCGGCGCGACCCCGAAGTTGACCACGAATGCGATCACGATGGTGAGCTTTTCGGAGAAGTCCTTCTGCAGGGGCTTTGCGGTTCCGCCGGATTTCAGGCCGCTCAGGAAAGTGATGATGCCGCCGCCGAGCATGATGTTCATCAGCAGGATGTGAACCAGAAAGGTGGCGATGAGAAAGAATTTGAACCATCCCCAGGGGGCGGGGATGACGTCCGGGGTTGGAATGAGGCTGGCTGGGTTCATTTTATTTGCTCCTCATGGAATAAAAACACGTCCGGTTCCAAGATAATTTTCCAGTTCAAAAACGATTTCTGCTATACGTTCCGCGCATTTTTCCCTATAAGATGTATATTTTATCCTGTCCAATCTGCCGATGGTCAGAACGGGCAAAGAATCGATCCTGTTCTCTTCACGAATGGTTTGCTCCAGCGAGAATTTTTCATTGTCGCTTCGGTTGTCTGTCAGCAGAATCATTCCATTTTTCTGGGCAAACCGCCAAACATCCCTATCGTTGCTATCATCAGGCAAACCAATATCGGCAAACATGGCCATCTTCATCTGAAGCAGATCCGGCATTTCTATTTTTACGAGAGCGTCCCATAACAGTATTGCCTGCCCCTCCATATTGTGATCAATCAGGATGGTCGTCATGTTTCGAAATTCTTGCCTTCCACGCATCCAGTCTGGCCCAAATTTCTTTATGCTCCGGTTTCCTGGGAAGTTTTGCGATTTCATCAAACCGCTTTTTGTTGCGTTCAGACCAGTATTTTCGATTTTCTTCGGACTTGGCCACGATCTTCAGGTATTCTTTTTCGACCTCTTCATAATGGTCTTTGATGTAATTCAGGACATCATCTGTCTGTTTTATCGTAAGGCGGAAATGGTCCCGGATGACTTCGGGCGGTTCATTTGCTATGACATAATCCATTATTTGGTACAATGTGATTCTAGTACCCGTAATTGACAGTCCACGGTCTGTTCTCACAACAGTTGGTTTAAAAATGGTCGTTTCTGCCATATTTATACCCCATGATTGATGCTTCTGATCACATGTCCTTCCCTGATTTTGCGGGTCCGCGTGAATCGCCGGGTCAGCTTTTTTCGTTTGCCAATTTAAGTGAATGAAAATATAGGGGATCACTTATTCGGAAACCCGCAATCTGTCTTAACGAATCAAGATGAGGTCGGATCGTATCTATCAAGCTCTTTTTTTTTAGCCTGCAGCAGGACACCGACAACCCCCAAGGGTTTCAGCTTTATTCTCAGTGCCGCACTTCTGCCTTCCTTTTCATCCAGCAGAATTATATCGGCTTCAAGCTCTGACGCCAACACGATACTTTCAGATTCTCCTTTGTCCAAATCGCTTCTCAACGTGCTGACCCAAAGCTGATTTCTTACGGTATGACGATGTATCCAATCTGCTTCGGCAACCTCTCTGCTTCCTGGCCAAGGCTTTCCAAATGCATTCAGTTCATCCCATACTCCATCCGGAATGTTTATCTCATAATATAGTTTACGGAGCAAATCAAACTGGCCGATAGCTGCAAGATTGGTCAGAGGCGACGTATTACTGACCACCTTCACAATTGTCCCAACTTATTGAGTGTTGCCATATCATCATCCAGGTCGGAGACATCATAATGAGGTGAAATATGCCGGAAAGCGAGCAGTTGACGGAATTCCCACAATGACATCTCCGCCAGTTCACGAGCTTTTCCGACAGAAAGACGTCCCTGAGCATATAGAGTGACAGCTATCTCTGTTTTCAAGTCACTTACTGTCAGGCGTGCCGAATCCAATATCTCCTGAGGAATTTCTAACACATTCAGGTTTTTCATCATATATAAATCTTAATGATCATTTTTCTTCAAAAGATCTTTTTTAATCTGATCCCATGTCCTTCCCTGATTCGGATTTGCATGATAGGATTCGATTCTTCGATTCAATTCATGATGCTGTTCCTCTGTCAACTCCGGGTAATCCTCTTCTTCTGCGATACTGTTCCATATTTCTTCGATAATGCCGATCTTTTCGGAGGTATCCAACTTTTTAATTTTATCAATTGTTTCTTGGCTTATGGGCATAATTCGATATTCAACTCACTCAAAATTTTGGTACCAAAAAAAGCGCCTTATTTCGAATTGTATTGTTCTTTGGGTATATCAGGAATTTCATATGCGATACGGCCATCACGCCAAATGGGAATTTTGTAGTTATTTTTCCTCGCATCTTCTGCAACTTTCAAGGCTGCTCGTCTTAAAGCTTTCAATCCTATTATTGCATATTGATTATGTTCATCCATAATAGTTACTCCGATTCATCTATTATCAGGGGTATGTCACCTGATGTGTCAAAGACAATCCATGTATCAGCTAATTTTTTATAAAAGTTATTGAAATTATACCAGCTTCTTTCAAACCGACGACGAATATCTTGCTCTGGAATGTTGTGGCCTCCCTGCGTTACTCGCAGTTTCACTCTTTCAATGGCAAATTCAACTGATGGGAGTTTGAAAAAATAGATTATGATTTCATATTGTAGCTTTTTCCAATCCGATATCTTCTTTACATATCCTTTTCCGCTGAGTGTTGTCTCAAAAGCAAATGATTCGTTTTTTCGGATACACTCATTTATCTGTCGGATCATTAACCGTCCGGCTTCGATTGCCATCCTGTCGGGTTTGAAAGGTGAGAGACCTTGAGCTATCAGGTCGGCATTTATGAAATTGAGGCACTCAGCTTCGATGGGGAGAAACTCATTGGCAAAAGTTGTTTTTCCTGCCCCATTTGGGCCGCCCAATATATAGCACTTTTTCTTCAAGGAATTATATCCTTAATGCCATCGCATCACCGGCAATCTCGCCCACCATCTTCGTCACAAAACCGCCATCTTCGAATATCTCAACCCGCGCCCCATCCCCCAGCAACTTTTCCAGCGCCGGCCCTGCCCCAGGATCACCGATAAAGCCGAGGGCCCGTGCCGCAAGCCCCCGCAAAACCGGATCTTCGGCCGAAAGAAACAAAATCAGATGAGAAACCGCATCCCGGGCCAGTTCAGGCCGATCCTTTGCCAGACGCCCCACCCCCCACAAAGAGCCCCGCTGCAGCAGCGGATGCTCCAGAAAATTCCCCTCCTCCTTAATGTAGGAGATGAGGATCGAACCGAACTCCTTTGCAAGTGTCTCATGGCGGGCCAGGATCTCCCCCATCGCCTCGGGAGAGCCCCAGCCGATCCCGCCCGATTCGTCGTTCAGGTTCCACATGAGCCGGCGCAGGATCACCCTTGCCGATTCGAGGTTTTCTTCCGCAAGCGCGGCCGTCACTGCGCCCATTGCATAGACCGCGCGCCAGCGAAGGATCTCCTCCCTGCTGTGGAAAAGGCCGAAAAGAGGGTTGACGGCCTGCCGCGCGGGATATTCCAGCACTGCGGCCACCCCCTTTTCCGGGTCTTCTTCCAGCAGATGGCTTCGGATTTTCGCCTTCAGCGCTCTTCCGGATACTCTTTTTTGATTTGTCATATCTCTAAAATGTAATGATCTCGCATCCCATCTCCCGAAACCGAGCCATGCCGGGATGACCGTCCATGTCGTCCAGAAGCGCCAGATCCTGATCCTCTGCGGCCTCAAGGGTTCCCATCTTATTGGCGCAGGCTCTGCATACCCCCTCGATGATCCCGTAGTTCTTCGCCTTCTCCCAGAGGCCGTTCAAGGGGTTTCCCTTGTCGGCCAGCTCGGGAATCAGCTTTGTGGCGGCTCCTTCGATGATGATCTTCACCTCGTTGTTTCGCTTATCCATATCAAGCCCGTTCAAAAGCACATGGATAAAGCAGATCGGGTCCCCGTTGAAGACGAACATGGCCACCTTTTTCATGGCAGATCTCCTTTAGAATTGACGGACAATGGCCTCGCCGATCCGCTTGCCCAGTGCTTCGCACTCTTCGAGGCCCGAGCGGTCCGGCACATACTGGATCTTCACCCCCGGATCGATGATGTCGAGCTTCATGGCCTCCAGCTCATCCCGGACCAGCTTCACGGACTCGCCGCTCCAGCCGTAGGAGCCGAACGCGGCCGCGATCTTCTTGTGGGGCTTTAAGCCCTTCATATAGGTGAGGAAATCGCTCACCGTGGGAAAAAGGCCGTTGTTGAGGGTTGGAGAGCCTACAAGCACGGCCGCGGCATCCATGACCTCGGTCATCACATCGCTTCTGTCCCACTCCCGCAGCTTCATCGGCTTTGCTATGGCTCCGGCATCATAGACCCCGGCCGCGATAGCTTCGGCCATCTGCTCGGTGCTGTGCCACATGGTGTCATAGACGATCACTGCCTTCTTCTCCACCTTCTCGCCCTTGGCCCACTCCACATACGCGTTGATGATCTTCCCCGGGTCCTTCCGCCAGATGATCCCGTGGTCCGGGCAGATTATGTCGATCTGGAGCCCCAGCTCCGTTACCTGATCCACGAGCTTTAAAATCAGCGGGGAATAGAGCAGCAGGATATTGGCAAAATACTTTTTGGCATGGGGCATGATCGCATCCCCGACCAGATCGTCGAACTTCTCCTGACCCGCGTAGTGCTGCCCAAAGGCATCGGACGAGAAGAGGATTTTCTCCTCCTCCAGATAGGTGAACATGCTGTCGGGCCAGTGGAGCATCCGGGTCTCTAAAAACTTCAGGGTCCGCTTTCCCAGGCTCAGGGTGTCGCCTGATTTGACCCCCTGATAGTTCCAGCTCTGGGAGAAATGGCGGGGATGGTTCTTCAGCCCCATATTGGAGACATAAAGAGGTTTCCCCTCCCCTACCCGGTGCATCACCCGGGGCAGTCCCCCGGAATGGTCCATCTCCGTATGGTTGCTTATCACATAGTCGATCTTTTTGGGATCGACAATTTTGGAGATGTTTTCGAGCAGTTGATCGGCAAATTCCTTTTTCACGGTGTCGATGAGGGCAATCTTCTCATCCACCACCAGATAGGCATTGTAGCTCGTGCCCCGATGGGTGGAATAACCGTGAAAATCCCGGATATTCCAGTCGATTGCGCCGACTTCATAGACCCCTTTCGCGATTTCCGCAGGTTTCATGACGTCTCTTTTATTCTCCGATTTATTTTCAGATATTTCAAAATAATGGTCTCACAGATGAATGCCCTTTCCCGGTGCGGAAAAACCGCTCCGGGGAAAAGGGCATTCTTATCCTGACAAATATAAAGCGATGGTTTCAACCAGCCGCTATCCACCAACCACTATCCACTACCCACCAACCACTATCGACCAAACCAAAGGACTACTCCTTCTCGAAGTCCTCCTTGCCGGCCCCGCAGACAGGGCAGACCCAGTCATCTGGAAGAGCATCGAAACTGGTTCCGGGATCGATTCCGCTGTCGGGGTCTCCCTGCTCCGGGTCATAGACATAGCCGCAGACCGTGCAAACGTATTTGTCCATCTCTTTTTTTCCTCCTTTTTCGCTTTCGGTTGTAGATCGGTTTAGAGTTAAAAAGGCGCTGGTTCAGCTTTCGGATGCGATCAGCGCAGTTACCCGCTTTTCAATATCGTCTCGGACCTTGCGCATGAAATCCATATCCTTTCCCGCAGGGTCTTCCAGATCCCAGTCGAGACGCTTTGCCCCGGGCACATGGGGGCAGGCGTTCTCGCCGCAGCCCATGGTCACGATGATGTCGGGCGTGGTCTTCTCCACGGCCGCATCTATGG
>JAABSZ010000214.1:0-6728 GCA_011390135.1 Desulfobacteraceae bacterium
GATAAAAACGGGAAAAGAAGCGATTTTGAATCCCGAATCCGGTATTCTGCTTTTTCCGAGACAGATCGATATCTGTCCAATCTGACAAAGGCCGAGGTGCAGGACGCGCCCCCCATCGGAACCGTTGCAAAGCAGCTCAAGGAATTTTGTAAAGATCTGAAATTCCTCTTCCTCTATGACGACAGGGGGGGGATCGATGCGGTTTTGCCCCACCTTCCGGAAATCCGGTTTGTCGATCTCGATTTTGCCGCGCAGTTCTTCCTGCCCCAGATCGATGCCCATACACCTAAACGGATCGCGGAATTTCTGAATGGAAAGCCCCGGGAACGTATCAGCTTCTCCGCGCGGGAGATGGCGGACCTCTCCGTTGCCTTTACAGAACACCTCTGCGGAGAGATATTAAATGATTCCCGATACCCCCACGCCGCTTCGATCCGATTCTATCTTTCAAAGAGCAATACCCTCTTTGGCAGGGCATTCTGCCATGTCACCGCACACTTTCAGGAATATTTCGGCGGCCTTTTCAATCCAAAGAGCCTGCCCGATACCGCAAAGTGGTTTTCCCATCTGGAAAGAGCCGATTCCCCGCGGCGGAACAAGGAGAAGGGGGAAAAGCCGGTCAAGAAGATCGCGGATGGGGTGCTGGAGAACCTCTATCAGACACTGGGAACCAAGGGCGGATATGCCTTTCGTCCCGAACAGCTCTCCTATGCACACAATGTGGCCCATGCCCTGAACGATGGCGCTGTACTGGCCATCGAGGCCGGCACCGGCACCGGAAAGACCTTGGGATATCTTCTGCCCCTGATGGAGTTTCTCCGCCAGAACCCCCACATCCGGGCCGCGGTCTCCACCTATACCAAGAGCCTGCAGGAGCAGATCTTTCGAAGGGAGATCCGCTTTGTCCGGGAGGTCTTCGGGGATCTCTACGGCGATCTGCCGGTTGCTCTTTTGAAGGGAAAATCGAGCTACATCTGCGCGACAAAGCTCGGCTATGTCTATGATGACGGGCTTTTGGGGAAGCCTTTGCTGGCATGGCTCTATCTGATGAACATCGTCTTCAACTACAGAACGGCCGAGGCCGATGCGGCCGGAGAGAAGGTCAAAGCGGCCTTGAACCCCTATCTGGCCAGAATGCGGACTTCGGCATCTGCCAGAACCGGATGCACCCGAAAACATGTCCGCTGCCCCGCACAGGTGGTGACCGCGGAGGCCGCGGATGCACGATTGGTGATCACCAATCACCATAAACTTGTACTCCTGGATCAGGACGGAGTGCTTTCAGAACTCTTCAACAACTGCGTCATTGACGAGGCCAACCACTTCGAGGATGCGGTGCGGGGGGCGCTCACCGTGGAGATCAACTCCAGGGAGATGGCCGAGACCGGAGCCTATCTGCTGACCCGGGGAAAAGCCCTGCTGAAAAAAGCGGGCGGCGAAATCCAAAAAAAGATCAAAAAGGCGCTGGAGGCCATCGATGGGCTGAACGGGGCCATCGATGTCTTCAAAGAAGCCCTGGCAAAGACCGGGAAAAAGAAGTATCCCGGCGCGGTTCATGAGCTGCCCTGCAACCATGATGCCTACATGGAGGGCCATATCCGAACCCATATAGGAGATCTTCAAGAGAGTCTGACAGATATTGGGGCCGGCTTCAAATGGGCCAGGGACGAGGAGGAATGCAGACGGATCAAGATTGCGCCCAGAGCTGCACAGCGGATTCGCCTTTCCCTGGATGAAGTCGAGGAGTATCGAAGCACGTTGAAGACAATAGACCTGAGCGTCGATGCCCCCAATCGGGTCGCCTCCTTCCGACTCTTCACCCGGCACTGGACCCTTACGGTTCAGGATGTGGAGGTGGATGGTCTGATCGAGGAGCACATTCACAAGAGAAAGCAGGGGGTGATCTATACCGCGGCCACTCTCTGCCACAAGGGAAAATTCGACGCCTTCTGCACCATCACCGGTATGAACCGGAACGGCAAATCGGACATAACAGATCCCGAACCCCGTCCCCACCGGTTCGCGGTGATCCCCTCTCCTTTTCCGAAGGATTTCATGGAGATGGTGATCCCCAAGAGCGCGGAGAGCGGAAAGTATGCCAACAAGGCAAAATGGCTCGAATCGGCCATTAAGATCATCCCGGAGCTGATTCTGGAAAATCGGGGCAGAACCCTGGTACTCTTTGCCAGCTACGAGGACATGGAGGCCGTGGCCGCAAAGGTGGGCTCAGCCATCGAACAGGCCCGGTTCCCCCTGCTGATCCAGCAGAGGGGGATGCCCACGGCAAATCTCTGCGACGAGTTCAGAACCGTCAAGGAGAGCGTCCTCTTCGGGGTGGACTCCTTCTGGTACGGCGTCGATTTCAAGGGAGATACCCTGACTCAGGTGATCATCACCCGGATTCCCTATCCCTCTCCGTCAGAGCCGATCCAGCAGGCCAGAAAGAAGATGCTGCCTGAAAGCGCATACTGGGACCGGTACCGATATGATACCGATATCAAGATGCGCCAGGGGATCGGCAGGCTCATCCGGAGCCATATGGACCGGGGAAAGGTGGTGATTCTCGATTCCCGATACAGGCCCTGAATCTTTTTAAAAAAGGAGATGTTCAATGGAGATCGATCTTCTCATCAGAAAAGAAGGATTATTTGACCGGCTGGCCGAGCTGAAGGAAAAAAATCGGATCTACAGCGACATTATCGATGATGCGGGCTGTCAGTATGTGGATCTGGTGATGGAGGGGGGCGGGATGCTGGGGATTGCGCTGGTGGGCTATACCTGGGCTCTGGAGCAGGCCGGCATCCGCTTTATGGGAATCGGCGGTGCATCGGCCGGCGCGATCAATGCGATGCTGCTGGCGGCCCTTGGCCCTCCTTGTGCCGAGAAAAGTCCAAAAGTGTTGAATATTCTTTCGAAACTCGATTTCTACAGCTTTGTGGACGGAACCGACAACACCCGCCGCTTTATCGATTCCTGGGCTCGAAAGGTTAACGCTTTGAAGCTCTTCTTCTATGGAATTCCGATCCTCTCTCCTCTGATTCGGCGGCTGGGGCTCAATCCGGGGAAGGAGTTCGAGAAATGGCTCACGCGGCTGCTGCAGAGTGAAGGGATCTACACCCTGTCCGACCTCCGGAGCCGGATGAACAGACTCCCACAGGGGCTCCGCACCCGGGAGGGGGAGCTGCTCGACACTCCAAAAGCCGCCGGCTCCCGGCTTGCCGTGGTCGCGGCAGATATCACCACTGAAACCAAGGTGGTCTTTCCCGATCTGGCCGATCTCTATTTCGAAAATCCGGAGCGGGTGAATCCTGCGGTTTTTGTCCGCGCCTCCATGTCCATCCCCTTTTTCTTCGAGCCCCTGCGGATCCGCGATATCCCAAGAGGAGAGGCCGCGGAAAAGCGCTGGGCCCATGTGGGGTATGATGCGGAAACCGAGATCGGCGGTCTTCCGGATGAGGTGATCTTTGTGGATGGCGGGATCATGTCCAACTTTCCCATCGACCTCTTTCATGACTACAACACGGTTCCCATCGCGCCCACTTTCGGGGTAAAGCTCCAGTACGACCAGCGCCGCCATTTCATTTCAGGCCCGGTAAGCCTCTTCACCGCAATGTTCGACTCGGCCCGCCATACCCTGGACTATGATTTTCTCTTTCGCAATCCCGACTACAAGAAACTGGTGAAACAGATTCCCTGCCAGGGGTACAACTGGCTCGATTTCAATATGCCGGAATCGGAGAAGAACAGACTCTTTCTTCAGGGGGCGCGGTACGGAATCGAATTTCTCGAGACCTTTGACTGGGAGGGATATAAGAAGATCCGTAAAAAAGCCATGATTTCATAGGATATTTACTCTCTCTTATAGACCCGGTTTGCACCGGATAGCCGCTCAATCTTCCGATTCTTCGGATGATCGGTCGAATGCCCCATATTTCAGATAGTAGAGTACCTGACGGATCACCTCGTCATCTCTCATGATAAAGGTATGGGAGGCCGGCACCACCAGAAAATCGTTCATTCCGGCCACCTTTGCACTCTCCACGGAGACTTTTCCGTCATGCTCCCCTTCAAACCACTCGGAAAAGATGAGATCCGGAAAGAAGAGATCGGTTCCGGTTATGATCCCGAGGTCGAAATCGACCGGCCCCAGCCGGTTGGGAAGGCTGTCGGGGCCTGTGCCGAGCTGCAGCGCGGCAGGGCCGTTCATCCAGACAAAGGGCTCCCACTCCTTTAGGTGATCCACCACCTCGCTGCCGTGATTGGGTGGGCTGAGCATCACCACCCTGCCCAGATTGGGTATTTCGGTATCTTTCAAAAGCGTGCGCACCAGAATGCCGCCCATGGAATGGGTAACGAAGTGGAGTTTGGGGGACTCCGGTGCGATAAAGGGAGCGATCTTCTTCTTCACCATCTCCACCAGCTTTTCGACGGGGTAATCGGTGGAGGGATAGTCGATGTTGAGGGTGTGACAGCCCTTTTTTTCGAGAGCGGATGCGATCTCGGACATGGAGCCGGCCGACCGCCCCAGCCCGTGGAGCAGCACGACGATTTCCCGCTTCTCGTTGGAATCGATCTTTTCGGCATGGATCATGGCGCTCTCCGCAAAAAAGATTGCTGTCAGGCTCAGCATCGCAATTATTTTCTTCATCAGCCGGTAGTTTCCTTTTTTTGTTCATCTCTCCTGTGCGGTATCCGATCCGATTTTCCGATTTCACCCTCCTCTCCTCTGCCATCATACTACAGTTGAACAGATCTTCAAAATCCCGATTTCCCGGGCTGATGGACTTTTTAAAACCTTTCTGATAGGATCGTATCAGGTAGAACCGGGATTTTTTGGGGAAATTTTCGGAATTGTCAAAAAATGCGCCGTGGCTCGGCCCCAAACGCTCAACCCGATTCCTTCAGGAGTCAGCATGACAGAGATGATCAAACCGATGGCAGAATTGTGCGCTGCCATTATAGAAGCCCTGGGCGTCGGCCTGATTACGATTTTTGCCATATACGCCCTTCTCTATTGGGCTTACAAACGCATGCGGGGCGGAGAGACGGAGAAGGTCTTCCATGAATCCCGCCAGCTCCTGGGGCAGGGGATTCTGCTGGGTTTGGAGTTTCTGGTCGCGGCCGACATCATCCATACGGTTGCGGTGGAGCTGACCTTCAAAACGGTCGGGGTGCTGGCAATCGTCGTTTTTATCCGGACATTTCTAAGCTTTACGCTGGATGTGGAGCTGACAGGCCGATGGCCCTGGCAGAAGAGAGAGAAGAAAACCTGACAGCGATTTCCATAGAGATGATTTGGATCATCGACATGGTAATTCTTCCCTCTCCGGAACATACCGCACTTCCGAAGAGGGAACTCCCCCCTTTTCAAAACAATTAGAACCAGCCTTTGGAAACGTTTCGGGTACCAATCGAACCGATAAAACAGGAACCGCCGCCACCACCGCCGCCATCACCATCATCGGTATCGACTTTGGCCGGAACATTGGTATCGGTGCCGATCTCTTCTTCGGCCGGAATCTGATCGGCCGGGGATTCATCATCCGGGGCATTTCCTGCACCATTATCATCTTCCCGGGGAGGTTCGATCACGGCAAAGGCAGCTACGACGTTCATGTCGGATGTGACGTTTGTCAGGATCAGCGGGTTCTCGGGGCCTGTGTAGTCCCCTGTCCATCCCGCAAAAGCGTATCCCGCATCCGGAACCACGCCGCCCTCGGTGATGTCTGGCTGGCATTGCCTTCGATCCTGCCGTTCTCCTGATGGGTAAAGATTATCCCATAGATGGGGGATGCGGTTTTCAGGTTCGGTTTTGGACTCGGAGTCATCTGGGGTGGGTTTGCGCTTCCATGGCCTTTTTGCGGTGCGAGAGGTCAGGAGTTATGAACTTGTAGATACGTTCGAGTAAACGAGTAAATCGATTTCCGATATTTTTATTCTTGTATATCCAAAAAACCAATAAGGGCAGTATTATCATAAAAAAGAACAGTATTCCGAGAATCCATAATTTAATGCCAATGACATCAATGTTGTCAGTGATCGCTATCGCCCCGGAAGCAACTATATCCGGTCTGATCATCATACCTTCTCGATTACCCATTTTACCATTGATAAACTCCAAACCGGTCCCCTGGCTTGCTGATTTGGACTGAAAGATAACTTCGGCCAACAACCCAGTGCCGGAGGACTCCTGGGACGGATTCAGCATGCTCACGGCATAATATATTTTCCCGTTTTCGGGATCAACGTGATTTTGAAGTTCAAAATGGTTTTGGCTCAAATTGAAAAATCTTCCCGCTTTAATCTGAATTCCTTCCGAGTCTGCATCCGAATCGATCACCTCAAGTACTTTGGGATCATATTGAATGATGAATTCCGTGCCATAAACCGGAGGAGCGTTTTCTATGCCAATGCCCACAGAAAAGACTTCTTCTGTTTTGACTGCATTTTTTTCAGGTTTTATAACCATTTGAGGAGATATACTACCGATCGCCGAGGATGCAATCACTCCCCATAGAGCACATTTTAAAACCAAAAAACATATCGAGCGAATTAAAATCGTTGACATAATCTCACCTTTTTCGAATTACGTTCCTGTTTCATGGAGAGTGACGATGGGGGGGGGGACAGTTGAATACCGTCCCCCTCACTTTGGCTTAGATCTTCCAATGGCTTCCCAATAGAGCTAAGTCCTGGATGGTTACGGCGCTATCGTTGTTGATATCCGC
>JAABSZ010000215.1:0-6667 GCA_011390135.1 Desulfobacteraceae bacterium
GTGGGGATGGTGACCGGCTCCCCCAGACCCTTTGCACCGGTGTTGTTGGCCTCGTGATCCGTAAGTTCAATGGGGACACAGGTCATATCCATGGGCACGTCGAGCGCGGTGGGCAGCTTGTAGTCATGCCAGTTTTTATTGAGCATCTTTCCGGTCTGGCCGTCATCCAGCACCCGCCATTCGGTCATGCCGAAGCCGATGCCCATGGTGATGCCGCCGAAGACCTGATTGTCGTAGGTGAGCCGGTCCATGACCCGTCCGCTGTCATGTGCGCCCAGAAAACGGAGCACCTTGACCTCGCCGGTCCGGGTGTTCACCTCGACTTCGCAGAACTGGGCCGCAAAAGGGTTGACCGTCTTGTTCTCCGGGTTGGGGCCCCGGTACCCGATGCCCATGACCAGGCCCCGCTTGTTGAGCTTCTTGATCTCTTTGATCTTCACCGATTTCGATGGATCGCTCTTGGAGACGACCTTTTCCCCTTCAAAGCGGAGATCCTTTGCATCCCGGTCCTCTACATCCAGGCCCAAATCTTCGGCCGCCATCTTCAGGATCTGCTGCTTCGCGTCGATGCACGCATTGCGGACTGTCGGGGCCTCGGTAGGAACCGTCTTGCTGCCGCCGCTGGGGGTGGCGTACTGGGTAGTTCCGGTGTCCGCGTTCTCGATCTGGATCACCGAAGGCTTCACCCCGAGTTCCTCCGCGACCACCAGGGCCATCACGGTCTTGGTTCCGGTCCCGATGTCGCTGGCGCCCATGTTGAGGTTGACGCTGCCGTCTGAAAAGTATTTGACCACCACTGTGGATGGGGGGCCGCCGCCGCCCACGATCCAGACGCAGCCGCCCATGCCGACGCCTCTTTTGATGTGGCCATCCTTTTTATTGTTCGCCTCGGCCTCTTTACGGGCCCGATCCCAGCCAAAGGTTTCGGCCCCTTTTCGGAGGCACTCCTCGAGGCCGGTGCTGGTGTACGGCGGATTTCCCTCCCGGGCCTGGCTCACCTTTGGAATATTTTTGAGCCGGATCTGCACCGGGTCCATGTCGATCTTTTGGGCCAGCATGTCCATCATCTGCTCCAGTGCCCATGATCCCTGGGGATGGCCCGGCGCACGAAAGGGCCTTGCCGGGCCCGCGTTGATATAGACATCGGTCATCTCGGTGCGGACGTTTTCACAGGTGTACAGATCCCGGAAGAGCCAGTCGATGAGCGCAGTTCCGCCGGCCGGATAGGCCCCGCCGGTCGCGTTCCCCTTGAGCTGGATCGCGGTGAGGGTTCCGTCCTTCTTCACCCCCATCTTTACGGTCATGTTGGAAGGGGGCCGGTTCCCGACCGCGATATAGGTATCCTCTCTTGTCAGAAACATCTTCACGGGTCTTGCCGATGCTTTTGCCAGCAGGGCCCCAATGATCGTATATTTGCTCGCATTGAGCTTGCTGCCGAAGCCGCCGCCCATGTAATGGCCGATGATTCGGACCTTGGAAAGGGGCATCTTCAGGACTTGGGCCACCTTGGACTGGACCGAATAGACCCCCTGTGTCGATTCCCAGACTGTGAGCCGGTCCCCGTCCCAGTTGGCCACGCATCCGTGGAGTTCCAGGGGCGTTTGGATCTCGCATTCGGTGCGGAAGGTCTTTTCCACCACTTCATCGGCCTCGGCAAACCCCTTTTCCACATCTCCTCGCTCGTGGGTTGCGGTCTTGAGCCTGTTGCCGCCTTCGTGAACCTCGACGCTGCCCGATTTCAGGGCCTTGCGCTCGTCCACCACAAAGGGCTTTACATCGTATTCCACCTCGATGGCTTTGATCGCGTCCATGGCCTGATAGGGGGTCTCGGCCGCGACGGCCGCGATGGTCTCCCCCTCGAACAGACACCGGGGATCGAAGAGCTTTGTACTCACCTCCTTATTATAGGGCCACTGCAGGTCCGCGCCCGGGGAATCCATGCTGATGGCGGCTCTGACGCCGGGCATGTTCCGGGCCTTTTCGATGTTGACGCTTTTGACGACCGCGTGAGGGTAGGGGGATCGGAGGATCGCGCCGTGGATCATGCCCGGAAGCATCACATCGGACGGATAGACCGCACTCCCGCTGACCCGCTCGTATCCGTCCACCCGCGGCACCCGCTCTCCGATAATTCTCGTCTTCCCCCACGGTTCGGGCTCGGTCCCCGGCTCCGGGGTCTCGGGAACCGGTACGTCTTTGGTATAATAGATCTCCTGTTCCTTTTTCATCCTTCACCTCCCTTGCCGCGTCTTCGCTTTTCGGCTGCGGATCGTACCGCCTTGAAGATGTGCGGATAGGCTCCGCACCGGCAGAGATTGCCGCTCATTCCCCGCAGAACCTCATCATCGGTCGGGTCCGGATCGGCCCGCAGATGCCCCTCGGCCGCGACGACCTGCCCCGGGGTGCAGTAGCCGCACTGGAACGCATCTTCTTCTAAAAATGCCTGCTGGACCGGGCCCAGATCCTCGCCCTCCATGAGCCCTTCCACGGTCGTGATCTCCGCGCCCTGAGCCTCCACGGCCAGAGTCATGCAGGCGTATCGGGGGATATTGTCGATGAGTACCGTGCAGGCGCCGCACTCCCCCCGCTCGCATCCGATCTTGCTGCCGGTCAGCCCCAGCTTCTCCCGGATCACATAGAGGAGGGTCCATCGGGGCTCTGCCAGCAGGGTATGCTCCCGACCATTGACCCGAAGGGTGATTTTGGCCATGTCGCCGGCTTTGATCATCTCCATCTCCCTGGCTGTTGCGGTTTGCGGGAAAAGCGCGCCCGATGCGGCCACTCCCGCGGCGCCGACGCCAAGCCTGGTCATAAAGCCGCGGCGCGTGATCCCCTTTCGGCATTCACACGAACCCCGGGCATGGGTATGTTTGGCCGGATCTTTGGATTTCATTGCCCCTCCTCTGTACTGTTGGTATGGGTAAGCAGGTCTGGTGGGTCTTTTAAACCTTGGAAAATTGGGTAATAATTTAAAATATATTAAAATATCAGCCGGTTTTTCGATAGTAGGGTAATCCTGTATTTTCCTTTCAAAATGACCGTATAGGCATCTACTGTATGACAAAAATAAAAAAACCGATTGACTCCGGCTTTGAGTCGGATATATTAGTTAGTTTTTAAGAGTTGCGGAGAAAAGGAGATGGAACCGATTCGTTTTTCAAAATTGAGCGGCTGCGGCAACGACTTCATCATCATCGACAACCGCGCAGCCGTTGTGCCCGAAGCGGGGCTGAGTGGCTTTGTCAAAAGCGTCTGCGCCCGAAAGATGTCCGTGGGCGCGGATGGGTTGATCCTCATCGAGCCGTCTATGAACCGCGTCGATTTCAGATGGCGCTTCTTCAATGCGGACGGCACTCTTGCGGAGATGTGCGGCAATGGGGCACGTTGCGCGGCCCGGTTTGCCTATTTGAACCGGATCGCGGGGGCAAAGATGGCCTTTGAGACCGAGGCCGGGGTGATCCGCGCGGAGATCGACGGAGAAGGGGCGCGGCTCGAGATGCCCGAACCCAAAGCGATTCAACGGAATCTCTCCATTACCGCAGGCAAAAAGAGCCTCACCGGCTGCAGCCTCAACACCGGGGTTCCCCATCTGGTGCTGCAGGTCGATGATATCGAAGGGGTCGATGTGGAAGGGCTGGGAAGGGAGATCCGGTTCCACAAAATGTTTTCCCCGGCCGGAACCAATGTCAACTTCATTGGGGTCGGCGCGGATCGGACCCTGATCAACCGCACCTACGAGCGGGGGGTGGAGGCCGAAACCCTTGCCTGTGGGACCGGCTCTCTGGCCGCAGCCATTGTCATGGCTCTGGAAGCGGGATGGGAGTCGCCGATAAAGGTGAAGACCCGGAGCGGCCGATGGCTCACTTTCCATTTCCGACAGGAGAACGATCGGTTTTTCGATATCCTCATGGAGGGGGATGCAAGACTCATCTATACCGGAGAATTGACCGCGGATGCCTGGAACTGGTAGAGGGGCAAAAGCCTGGATCTGCGCGGGCTCCAACATCGGCGACAGCCGGATGTATTGTCAAAAAGGGTTTGCCGCAATGGAGGCCGGGGGCCTTTGCCGGATTCTTACGGTCTCTCCGTTCTATAAGACAGCGCCGGTCGATTACACAGATCAGGAATGGTTCGTGAATGGTGCCGCAAAGATCGAGACCGATCTCGATCCATTTGCGCTTCTGGCGCTGCTGAAGTCTATTGAAAAGGAGATGGGCCGGAAGCCGACGGTTCGGTTCGGCCCCAGGGTGATCGATCTCGATATCATTTTCTATGAAGGAGAGGTCTTCAATACCCCTAAGCTGATCCTGCCGCACCCGAGGATGGAACAGCGCCGCTTCGTTCTTCAGCCCCTGTGCGACATCGATCCGGATCTGGTGCATCCGGTCATCGGAAAGAGCGTTCAGGAGATGCTGGAGGATCTGATAGAAAAAACTCCGGAAGATCAGCCGGAATTCCAGGAGGTTCTGCCGCTGTGATCCGATTGATCATGCTGCTGGGAGTTATCTACGTGGCCTCCAGAATTGTAAAAAGCCTCTTTCTCCCCCATTCGGATGCGGAAGAGGAGCGTGCGGATGATCTCATGGTCAAAGACCCCTGCTGCAATCTCTATATCCCGCAGCGGGAAGGGATCTATCTGCGCAGGGGCGGAGAGGATCTCTATTTCTGCAGCCCCCAATGCCGGGACCAATATATTGCGCTCAAGCAAAAGAGATAGCTCAAGGAAAAGAGATAGCTCAAGGAAAAGAGATAGATCGTTTTTCAATATCATTTTTATATTTTTTAACGGAGGAAGATCGTTTTCATGAAGTTTTTCATCGACACGGCAAATATCGACCATATCAGAGAAGCCCATGAGATGGGGATGGTGGACGGCGTGACCACCAATCCCTCTCTTATTGCTAAAGAGGGCCGGGATTTCGAGGAGATCATCCGGGAGATCTGCGAGATCGTCTGCGGCCCCATCAGCGCTGAGGTGATCTCGCTGGACGCGCAGGGTATGCTGGCCGAGGCCCGGGAACTGGCCAAAATCAACGAGAACATCGTGGTCAAGATCCCCATGACCATCGACGGCTTGAAGGCGGTTCGCCGGCTCTCTGAAGAGGATATCAAGACCAATGTCACCTTAGTCTTTTCACCGCTGCAGGCCCTGATGGCGGCCAAGGCCGGGGCCACCTATGTCAGCCCCTTTGTGGGACGGCTCGACGACCTCTCCCAGGAGGGGATGTTTCTGGTGCAGCAGATCCTGGAGATCTACACCAACTATGATTTCGAGACCGAGGTGATCGTGGCCAGCATCCGCAATCCGCTCCATGTGCTCGAGTCCGCGATGATGGGCGCGCATGTGGCCACCATCCCTTTTAGTGTTCTCTCGAAGCTTGCTGCCCATCCCCTGACGGACAAGGGCATCCAGTCTTTTCTGGATGACTGGAACAAGGGAAAGAAATAGCGGATAAAGGACCGACACCAAAACCAATGGCCCTGGGTTCAAAAATCACCGCAGCCCTCAGCAATCCCAATTCCCTGACGCTCTTTCGTATATTCGCGGCCCCGGGAATCGTGATTCTGCTGCTCTATCCGACGCGGATCTCCACTGCTGCCGCGGCCCTGCTCTTCAGCGCCGCGGCCATCACCGACTATTTGGACGGCTATTTCGCCCGGAGTCTGGGGCTGGTCTCCAACCTCGGAAAGATGCTGGACCCCCTGGCTGACAAGCTGCTGGTGATCTCCTCGCTGATTATGCTCACCTCCCACGGCTGGATACCGGCCTGGATGGTCTGCATCATCGTGGGCCGGGAGATCGCGATCACGGGCCTGCGGGGGGTGGTGGCCGGAGAGGGGGAGGATACCTCGGCCTCCTGGCTGGGTAAATACAAGACCGGTTTTCAGATCGCGGCCATCATCCCGCTGCTCTTCCATTATCCCTATTTTACAATCGATCTCCATGCCATTGGGATGTTCTTTCTCTGGGGTGCGCTGGGGCTGACGCTCTGGTCCGGGATCGACTATTTCGTCCGGTTTCGAAAACTTCTTCAGGGATGATTTTTTTTGCTTGACTTCCCTGACGGAATTGGGTATAAATCATTTCTTGACTGAGCGGGAATAACTCAGTGGTAGAGTGCAACCTTGCCAAGGTTGAAGTCGCGGGTTCAAATCCCGTTTCCCGCTCCATTTTTTTGGCGGCATAGCCAAGTGGTAAGGCAACGGTCTGCAAAACCGTTATTCACCGGTTCAAATCCGGTTGCCGCCTCCAAAAAGCTGATGATGATTTTTAAGGGTTTTGGCTTTTCAGTAAAAAAAGCCAAAACCCTTTTTTTATGGGAAAAATAGAGAAAGGGACCCAAAGGACCCAAAGGACTTAAAGGACCGGGAGTGAAAAAAAGGGCATCAAAGAGATGGGAGTTGTTTTTAACCTGGATTTTACCCCAAAAACCCTGGTAAAATCATCTCTTGTTCAAGAATGCAGCGGTGCAGGATATGCCGGAAAGGGCAGGGTGCTTTTGATGGAGGATGTGGCTGTTCGGACAAAAAGTGTTGACAAAGAGAAGCGGGCGGTATAACAATATATGGTTAAAAAAGAAGAGTAGTGTCGGAAAAGAACCCTTGCCAAAGAGGAGATAGAAAACCATGCCGGTATATGAATTCGAATGCATTAAGGATCATACGG
>JAABSZ010000216.1:0-6628 GCA_011390135.1 Desulfobacteraceae bacterium
GGCGGGCCTTCGTTGACATCCTCGTGTTCCTCCCTCAACCAATCCCCCTATAATAAGGTCCCCGACGCGCTTCTCTTTTCCGGGCTTCTTGAAAAATGGTTTGAATCCGACCCCTTTCAAGTTGGCAGCAGACTTGTTTTGTAAACGGGGTCGGTTCTATCCTAATGGGTTCGGCACCGCCAGTCATGTCTATAACGCTCTGAACCTTATCGAATAATTCATCATATGCAACTATCTCAACTCTGGAACAATCGTTTCTGAAAAGCTCATAGGACTTCATCTTGATAGGTGTGTCCATTTCATTTTCAACAGCACCAGCAATAACAACGCATTTTGGTGAGAATGCACTAAATGGTGTGGTCCCTTTTGATAGTGAATAATACTCTTTCAACAAACTCTCTTTGTAATTCAGCACCTGAACAATGCTTCCTGTCAGTTCCTCGCTAATTGCATAAGCATTTTGTCGATACAGCTTGCCCAGTAACTTGGTTTTAGGTGTTTTTATTTCCACAAGTACGACATTATTTGTCTTCGTATTTGCATAGACAAAATCCACCAGATTTCCGCCAGAATTGTCCAAGGATTTCCCGCCAACGTAAGATTTTCTTCCGATTTGGATCATGCTTTGAGGGAAGAGCTGGGCCAAAACCATAGGACATTGCTGGAAAAGCTGTTGCCAATATTCCTCAGAAGAATTCTCTTTCGAGGATTCCCATAGTTTGGCGGCCTCCTTAAGAGAAATCTCAACATTTGGAGACAGTTTTACTTCTGGTTGAGGCGTGCCCTTCTGTATAGCTGCCTTGATTGTCTCTAAGTGTGCAGCTCTCGCTTCTCTGAGCCATTGGGTCGTATATTGTTCGGCCATTCTATCAACCATTTTGTGGTGATTCGGGCAAAGTAGCAGAAAGTTCTCTGGCGAAGACAATTCTCTGGGCGTTTTCTCTGGATTGTACCTTGGACCACCTTCGCTAAAAGCCTCTATGGAGGCAAGTTCCCCAATGAATGTAGTATCATCAATCATCAGTTCCTGATTACATTCCGGGAAAGCGCATCGATTGCCGCAAATCTCTGCGACAGCTCTTCTATCTTTGGATGTTATCATAAGTCTCATATAAATCGCTTTTTTTCCTTGTTTGCAGGAGTTAACTCTATAAAATTTATGCTATTCTCGTGTTATTTGCCGAACCAGTGATTATACAGCAATATCTGCGTGATAAAATTAAAATGATCACGGAAAACAGAATGCAAAAAATGTGCCATAATGCATACAAAACCTTTATCTTGGTCTCCTTCTGAAATATATTTATATTTGTAATGGCATGATATTCGCATTCTATTAACCGAATGATCCGGAAAGGATATTTATGATATCTATCTAAAATCATATTTTTAACTATCTGTCAATAAAAAAATTACATCGAAATTACGAAAAACGCTTTTGCAAACATTTCTCGAAGAATAGATGTCAATTATGATGCCTGCGATTGTTCCGAATGCCTTAAACCTTCGCATTCAGGACTTCAACTTCGACAACGCTGTTTTGACAATCCACGACGGCAAGGGAAAAAAGGAGAGAACCGTTCCCATGCCGCAATCGCTCTTTCCGGAGCTGAAACGGCAACTGGATGTGGTCAACGGGGTCTATGAGAATGATTTGAAGGCGGGGTATGCCGGAACCTTCATGTTCGGGCAGATGGAGAAGAAGTACAAAAACTGTGCAAAAGAGCGGATAGGGAAGGGGATCTTTTTTTAAAACGATAAAAAAGCAGCGGGGGAAAACAGCCCAAGCCGCTCTCCCCCGCAAATCATGAAAACAAATGTTTAACCGGTGATGTAAGCCCTGCCTACTTCTTCAGCCAGGAATCGACCGTCTCTTTGTTCTCTTCTATCCAGCGCTTTGCATTTTCATAAGGCTCGCCGCCTTCGTCATTCCATACCATGACCTGCTGCATGTCTTCCGCGGTCCACTTGAAGTTGTCCAGGAAGTTGTAAACTTCCGGCATATCCTCTTTGAGACCCTTGCGGACGATGGTGGAGATGTACTCGGTGCCGCCGTAAATCTCCTTGGGATCGTCGAGATACTTAAGATCCCATTTCGCGAACTTCCAGTGGGGGGTCCAGCCCGTCACCACTACCCACTTCTTGGATCCGATCCGATCCTTTAAGACTGCGGTCATGGTGGCACCACTCCCCTCCATGAGCTTGATCTTGTCCATACCATAATCCTCCATCGCCTTTTCGGTGGTGGACATGATGCCCGCGCCCGGGTCGATGCCGATGATCTTTTCGTCGAACTTCTCCGCATGCTTGTTCAGATCGTCGATCGAATCGATGGTGACATATTCCGGAACCACAAGTCCGATGCGGGTCCCTTCCAGGTTGTGCCCCAGATCGACCACATCCGCTTTCACCTTTTCCAGATAGTGGCCGTGAGTGGTGGGCAGCCATGCTGCAACCAGTCCGTCCACATCGCCCGAAGCAACGGCCTGCCACATCGCGGCCGCACTCACCGGAGTGATCTCCACATCATAGCCCATCCGCTCCTGAAGAACAGCTCTGACCACATTGGTACTCGCTACTTCAGATGACCATTCCACATAGGCCAGCTCCACCTCTTTCTTGTCCGCGCAGATGCCTGCTGCAAGATTCGTCAGCAAAAATAGTGCGACCAGTAATCCGATTCCAAATGCTTTTCTCATGTTTCTCTCCTCTCGTACAATAAAGGTTGATAATAGAAAAATCCTTCAGACAATCAAACCGCGGGTTTCGACTTTCCGCCCACTCGCTGCATGATTCGGTCCAGAATGATGGCTACGATCACGATGCCGATGCCGGCCTCGAAACCCCTTCCGGGCTGCAGCCGCTGGATCGCCTTCCAGACCTCGCCGCCAAGACCCTTTGCGCCGATCATGGCTGCGATGACCACCATCGAAAGTGCCAGCATGATGGTCTGGTTGATTCCGGCCATAATGGTGGGGGTTGCAATGGGAAGCTGGAGCTTGAAGAGCTTCTGACTCTTGCTGCTGCCGAACGCGTCCGCTGCCTCCACCAGCTCACTGGGAACCTGCTTGATCCCCAGGCAGGTGAGCCGGATGGCCGGGGGCATGGAGAAGATCACCGTGGAGAAGATGGCCGCAACAGGCCCCAGCCCGAAAAAGGGGATGGCCGGGATCAGATAGACGAATGCCGGCATGGTCTGCATGAAATCGAGGATCGGCATGATGATCCTGTAGGAAATGGTGCTGATGGATGCAAGAATCCCCAGCGGCACACCGATAATGATGGCAAAGAGGGTGGAGATGAGTACCAGTGCAAGGGTACTCACGGTCGGATCCCATAGCCCCATGTTCCAGATCAGCAGAAGCCCTAGCAGGGTAAATACCCCCAGTCCGTAACTTTTGGTCAGGTAATAGGCCAGAGCGGTGATCAGAAGAATCAGGACGATGGGATGGGAAAAGGTCATAACACTGACCAGAATCTCTATGCCGTTCTCGGTCACCTCTGCGAATGCCTTGGTGATGAATGCGAAGTTATCGACAAAGAAGTCGATGGTCGCCTCGATGGTATCACCGATGGGTATGCGAAAGTCTGCCATTAGATCAGCTCCTTTTCTTTTAGACGTTTCTCGGAAAGCTTGGCCAGAAGCGAGCCCTTGATGATCACCCCTTTCAGCCGATCATTTTCATCCACCACGGCCAGGGGAAAGCTCGTCTCCGCCAGCAGCGGAAAGAGATCGTTTGCCGAGGTGTCGGGGCTGACCCTGTGGAAGTCCTGCATTATGATCTTCTCCAGAGATCTTTCCCCTCTTTCCGCAGCTTCGGCCGCATCGACGGCTGTAACCATTCCGTAAAGCTTCTTCTCTTTCCGGACGAATATGGAGGAGATTCTTGCATGTTCCATCTTCCGGAGAGCGGCTCTGGGGCCGTCGGTCTCCCAGTAGGCCTGGTCCACCGGTTTGATCATGACCGATTCCGCGGTCAGGACCTTGCTCATGTCCACCTCTTCCACGAATTTGGCCACATAATCGTTGGCCGGTGCGGTCAGGATCTCCTCGGCTGTCCCCTCCTGGACGATGAAGCCGTCCTTCATCAAAACGATCCGGTCCCCCAGCTTCAGAGCCTCATCCAGGTCATGGCTGATGAAGACGATGGTCTTCTGGACTTTATCCTGCAAAGAGAGCAGCTCGTCCTGCATATCCCTGCGGATCAGCGGGTCCAGCGCGCTGAATGCCTCGTCCATCAGCATGATGTCGGCATCGAGGGCCAGGGCCCGGGCAAGGCCTACTCTCTGCTGCATGCCGCCGGAGAGCTGGGACGGATAGGAGTCCTCCCACCCTTTGAGGCCCACCTGCTCCAGGGACTGCATGGCCTTCTCCTTCCGTTCCGCCGGGTCCATCCCCTGGATCTCCAGGCCGTATTCCGCATTCTGAACCACTGTCCGGTGGGGAAAGAGGGCAAAGTTTTGAAAGACCATGCCGAAATGCTTCTGCCGGAATTTTCGAAGCCCCTCCTCGTCCAGGGTGACCACATCGGTGCCGTCGACGATCACCTGACCGGCTGTGGGATCGATCAGCCGGTTGATACAGCGCACCAAAGTCGATTTTCCGCTTCCGGAGAGGCCCATCACCACCAGAATCTCCCCCTCTTTGACGTAGAAGCTGGCATTCGCCACACCGACGCCGAGCTTTGTCTCCAGCATTATATCCTCTTTGCTTCTGCCTTCTTCGATCATCTTGATCCCCCTTTCAGGGTGATGGCCGAAGATTTTGTACAGATTCTTCACCTCGATCTTGTGGTTCATGGGTTCCTCTCTTCTGTTACCAGTGCCAGATATCTTTCGACTCTTTTCAATTCAAATTATAGATTCCTGCGTAATGGGAAAAAGTTCGATATTAAGGGGGAGGTCAATGGTCGGAAAAGCAGATATCTGTTTTTTTTTCCGCAACATGACATGCCGTTTTTATTTGCTAAAAAAGGATAAGTATCTGTAACTCCGTTTTTTGTTGCCATTTATTCGGGAATATATCCCTTCATAAGAATAAGCATTCTCAACAAAACTGAATAATATTACATTGAAGTCAATGATTAGTCAAGGGTTGAACGGAAATTAGATGTTGGATGTCGATTAAAAAAAGAAATTTCGGTAATTTAGCAGGGGAGGGAAAAGGAGAGTCAGCCTGTGAGATAATAGTAGGCGACGCCCACCAGGATCAGGCTGGTGATGCGGAAGATCTGCCCCAGCAGCAGGATCTGGGTTCCCATTTTGGGAGAGAAGATCCCCATGTAGCGGGGAAGCTGGTGGCGAAGGGCACGGACCGGAAAGGCGATGATGTTGCCGATGAGCAGGGCCGCGACGGTCTGACGGGTGGTGAGGACCCCGGCCTCCAGGAGTGCGCCCGCGGCCGCAAACCCGGAGGTGAACTCCGCGGCAAAGCTGAGAACGACCATCGAGAGCGCCTCGACCGGCATGAAGCGGATAGCCGCCACATCGGCCAGCCGGTTTTGGGCCCAGTCGAAAAAGCCCATCATGTTGATTAGAAAGACAAAGGTGTAGATCGGGATCACCAGCAGCGCGACATTGATGAATCTCGCGGGGAAGCGGTTTTTTACCTGCTTCAGAATCTCTTTGAAGGGGGGGCGTTTTTTCCGCCGGGGCTGCTCATCTTTGCCGCTCTCCCCGGGATCGGTCTTCGGCCGAAGGGTGAAATGGCCGTAGAGGAGAAAACCGCCGGTCCGGATGAGCGCGGCGACAAAGGTGATGAGCAGATAGAGCCCGCCGGCAAAGCCGGTGAGAGGCAGAACGATAAAGGTGGTGGTGGGAAGATGAAGAAAGAAGGCCGGGAACTGATTGATGAAGTTGGATAAAAACAGCTCCTTTTTCGTGATCTTCACGTCTTCATAGAACTCCAGCAGCATCGCGTTTGCCGCAGTGCCGGAGAAGAAGGCCGTGGTAAAGGCTGCGCTGGGCCGGTTGCCGAGATGGCTGAACCGGAACAGGGGCCGGGCTATAACCGCGATGGAGCGGGTCCAGCCCCCGGCCTCGATGATCTGGCCAGCGGAGAGCCCCAATCCGATGAAGAGCAGCAGCCTCAGCAGGGGGAGCAGCAGGCCCGAGAAGAGCTTGGAAATCCCCAGCCCCTCGATCGCGGCCCCGCCGAACAGCAGCATCAGCAGGGTGAGCGCCAGGGAGATGATCAGGGCCCGATACCGGGGCTCAGCCTTCCGAAGGGGTTTTGCCATTCCGGTGCTTTGCGATGATGAGAGTCCAGTATCCCGGCTCCCGCTGGGCCAGTTGGCGGATGTCGGTGACGATCTCCTCCCCGGGAAGGCCGCAGTGAGTGATGCCGACGCTGGTGGAGAGCATATCGGCCTCCTCCAGAGCAGACGAAATATCCGATACGTTCCGGTAGGCTTTTAAAAAGACCACGTTCTCCGGCTTTCCCCCCATGGCCCGGAGCCGGTCTCCGCCCTTGACGCCCGATGTGATGAGCAGGGATTCTTCCCCCTCCACAAGCGGCGTGTTGAGCCGGGCCGCGGAGGCCTGGTAGGAGGTGATGCCGGGAACCGTCTCCACCGGCATGTCCGGCGCGATGGCCCGGATGTTCTTCAGCACATAGCCGAAGGTGGAG
>JAABSZ010000217.1:0-6547 GCA_011390135.1 Desulfobacteraceae bacterium
ATGCCTTGGGGCCCAATCTTTTCACCTTCTTCAGCTCCTTGCGGCTGGAAAGGGGGCCGTTCTCATCCCGATAGGCCGCGATATTTCTGGCAAGGGAGGGCCCGAGACCCGACACATAGGAGAGAAGCTGCGCGCTGGCCCGGTTCACATCCACCCCCACCGCATTCACGCAACTGATCACCACATCATCTAAAGATTTCTTCAGTGCGGTCTGATCCACGTCATGCTGATACTGCCCTACCCCGATCGATTTCGGGTCGATCTTCACCAGCTCCGAGAGCGGGTCCATCAGCCTTCTGCCGATGGAGACGGAGCCTCTCACGGTCAGATCCAGGTCCGGGAACTCCTCCCGCGCGACCTCCGATGCGGAATAGATGGACGCGCCGCTCTCGTTGACCATCACGATCTGAATCCCCTTGGGCAGGCCGATCTCCTTTAAAAACCGCTCGGTCTCCCGGCTGGCGGTGCCGTTGCCCACGCCGACAGCTTCGATCTCAAAGTCTTTACAGAGCTTTTTCACCTTTTGGGCTGCGGCATCGGGCTGGTGCAGATAGATGGTGTCGTTGTGCAGAAGCTTTCCCTGCCGGTCCAGGCAGACGATCTTGCAGCCGGTGCGGAAGCCGGGGTCGGCCCCCATCACCCGCTTCGCGCCCAGGGGCGGTGAAAGGAGCAGCTCCCTCAGATTTTCGGCAAAGACCCGGATCGCCTCTGCATCGGCCCGCTCCTTTGCGGCCAGCCGGGCTTCGGTCTCCATGGATCGGGAGAGGAGGCGCTTGTAGCTGTCAATGATGGCATCCTCCACCTGCCGGGCATCGGGGCCCTTTCCTTTTAGAAACAGGGATTTCAGGATGTCGAGGGCATCCTCTTCCGGCGGCGCGATGGCCACATTGAGCAGATCCTCCTTCTCGCCCCGGCGCATGGCCAGAATCCGGTGGGACGGGGACGATGCCATCGGCTCCTGCCATTCGAAGTAATCCCGGTATTTGGCCGCTTCATCTTCTTTGCCCGATGCGACGCGGCTTGTGATGATCCCCTTTTCGGAAAAGAGCTTCCGGAGGGATGAGCGCGCAGCCTCATCCTCGTTGACCCACTCCGCGATGATGTCCCTTGCTCCGGCCAGGGCATCCTCGGAGTCCTCTACCCCTTTTTCCGGGTCGATGAAAGCGGCCGCGGCCCCGTGGGGATCGGCTCCGGTCTGGTTGAATATCTCCTGGGCCAGAGGCTCCAGCCCCTTCTCCTTTGCGATGGTGGCCCGGGTTCTCCGCTTGGGCCGGTAGGGCAGGTAGATGTCCTCCAGCGCGGTAAGAGTCCCGGCCTGGGCCACCTTAGCCCCCAGCTCCTCGGTGAGATGGCCGTGCTGCTCCAGGGATTTGAGGATCGCATCCCGCCGAGCGTCCAGCTCGGCCAATCCCTCCAGCCGGTCCCGGACCCCGGCGACCGCTACCTCATCGAGGCTTCCGGTCGCCTCTTTCCGGTATCGTGCAATAAAGGGAACGGTTGCCCCATCTTCCAGAAGGGCTGCGGTCGCGGCAACCTGATCCTGCCCGATGGCCAGTTCCCCGGCAATTTTTTCGATATGCTTTTTGTTCATGGTCTCCTCTTGCGTTGTATCCTGCCCCGGTCTATCTCAGCCGGGGCCCAAAGTCAACCCCTGCCCTCAACCGGTCGGGGAGGAGCAGGAGGGGAGAGGAGGGAGTTCATCGGTCTTCTTCTCTTGCTGCGGGCCTTCGGCATTGGCGGAAAACCCCAGAATCGCCCGGATATTAGGAATCATCCGGGCGCATCCGGGACAGACCCCGTCCATCATTCGAGCGCCGCAGCGGTAGCAGTGTGTCGGCATATTTACGGCTCCTCCCGGTTCCGTCTGGTGTCATGGTTGCGGCATCCGTTCCAGTCTCAATTCCAGTGTCAAATCCAATAATACATCGGTCCAATAACAACGGCCGCGGCCGTATTAGAGTAATGCCCGAAACGCATTACATGAAAATGTTCGATCGTGCAATCATAATTTTTGGGCTTGATCATAACATCGGCCAGTTTCCGGCTATCCCCTTTCTGCACATCGAGGTGGCAGGAACAGCAGAAGCTTTAAGTTGGGCAGGTGGCCGAACTTATGATCAAGCCCTAATTTTTCAATCGGCAATATGCAGCGTCACATCCGAGGCCCCGATAAGATCGACCATCTCCTCCGGGGGCTTCCGGTCCGTAAATATCGCGTCGATCTCCCGGATGTGCCCCATCCGCACCATCGCATTCCGGCCGAACTTGGTATGATCGGCCGCCAGAAAGACCTTCCGGGAATTTTCGATAATGGCCTGTGCCGCGCCGACCTCCCGGTAGTCGAAATCGAGCAGAGTCCCATCCCTGTCGATGCCGCTGATGCCGATGATCCCGAAATCCACCTTGAACTGGCGGATAAAGTCGATGGTGGCATGGCCAGTGATCCCCCGGTCCTTGCCCCGGACCACCCCCGAAGCCACGATCACCTCGAAATTTTCGTTTCCGCTCATCATGGCCGCCACATTCAAATTATTGGTGATCACCCGGAGCCGTTCCTTTTCCGTCAGCACCCGGGCAACCTCTTCGGTCGTGGTTCCGATATTGATGAAAATTGACGACTTGTTCGGAATCTGCCGTGCCAGTGCCCGCGCGATCCGCTTCTTCTCCTGAAGACAGAGGATCTTCCGGGCCGTATAGGCATAGTTCTCCACACTGGAGGGGAGCCCCGCGCCCCCATGATGGCGCTGCAGAAGCCCGATCTCACTCAGGCTGTTGATATCCCGTCGGATGGTCTGGGGCGTCACATCGAAGTGCCGGGCCAAATTCTCGATGGATTCAAACCCCTTCCCCCGAACCATATCCAGGATCTCCTGCTGACGCTGCCCCAGGCGCGGGGAAGGCTGTGCATCAGGTTCCGAAAGGGAAATCTCCGGCGCACAGGCCCTCTCTCCAGCCGATTTCCGGGATTTGGAATTTGCCATAACCGTTCCTTTCTCAGCGGTAAAGAAGGTATTATAGCAATGGGGGCATTCTTTCACAAGTGAAAAAATAAGCAGGAATATAAAAGTGGTAAAGATGATTATGAAAATCGTTTTGAAAGGGCTGTCATCCCCCTCTATCCCCGTCCACTCCGTCCACTAACCGTCCACTGAGTCCACTCCTATTTTCTAAACCGAAAGAATAGAAACCAATAATGTAAAAAACCGAAAATAAACCTTGACAAAGAAACCCCGCCTGTGCAAATAAAATGAACTATGAACGGTTTTCATTTTCTATTGCTCTATAAACCACCTCATAAACCATCAGGGAGCACCCCTTGCACACCCAGGTCCTGATCATCGGCGCCGGAGTAACCGGCCTCGGCCTTGCCAGAGACCTTGTCCTCCGGGGCATCTCCTGCATCATCGTAGAGCAGGGAGACATCAACTCCGGCGCCTCGGGCCGCAACCACGGCCTGCTCCACAGCGGGGCCCGCTACGTCTCTTCGGACACCGAAGTCGCGGCCGAATGCCTTGAAGAGGCCGACATCTTAAAGCGGCTGGCCCCCCAGTGCGTTGAGGAGACCGGCGGCCTATTCGTCGCTGTCGAGGGAGATGATGAACGCTTCATTGCCGATTTCCCCGGCCTCTGCCAAAAGGCGCGCATCCCGGCCCAATCCCTGGATATCCATGAAGCCTTGGATATGGAGCCCTGCCTCTCCCAAAAGATCATCGCAGCCTACAAAGTCCCCGACGCCACAGTCGATCCCTTCAAGCTCGCACTCCAGAACTTCTGCGAAGCCCACAACCAGGGCACAAAGCTCCTGCGGTACCACAAGGTGGTCGGCTTTAAAAAGGCCGGAAACCGCCTGATATCCGCACACCTGATCAACACCGAAACCGGCGCGGCCATCTTTGTAGAGGCGGACCAGTTCATCAGCGCGGCCGGGGCCTGGTGCGGCGAGATCGCGCGGATGGCCGGTGCGGACATGGACATGCTCTATTCCAAAGGAAGCCTCACCGTCACCCACTCCCGCCTCAGCAACCGGGTGATCAACCGGCTCCGGAAGCCGGCCGACGGCGACATCCTGGTCCCCGGCGGCACGGTATCCATCTTCGGCACCACTTCCCTGCGGATGGATGTCCCGGCCGATGTCCGGCCCACGGTCCGGGAGGTGGATCACCTGGTGAGCGAAGGCGCAGCCATGATCCCGGGGATGGAAAACGTCCGGTACATCCGGGCCTATGCCGGCATCCGCCCCCTGATCCGCTCGGGCCCCGACGCAGGGGACCGCTCTGTCAGCCGAGGCTTCATCCTGGTAGATCATGCCGAAGACGGCATCGACAATTTCCTCACCATCTCCGGCGGCAAGCTCACCACCTACCGGCTCATGGCCGAACGGACCGCAGACAGGGTCTGTGAGCGGCTCGGAGTCTGCAAGCCCTGCAGAACAAAGGAGAAACCCCTGCCCGTGGACCCCGCCTTCGAATGGACCGAACCAGGACTTGCCCCCCGGGAGTGGATCAAGCACCCGGACCATCAGGACCCGCTCCTCTGCGAGTGCGAGATGATCCCGGCAAGCGTCATCGAATCGGTGGTCAATGCGTTCCGGAGCCAGGGGGGAAAGCCGAGCCTCAAGGCGATCGGTCTCCGCACCCGGATGGGCAAAGGGGCCTGCCAAGGGTCCTACTGCGGGGCCCGGGTCACGAGCCACCTCTGCGACCGGGGGGATCTGACAGGGCTGGAGGCCCAGAAAGAGCTGCGCCGATTTCTCCAGGAGCGGTGGAAGGGGGAGCGCTCCATCCTCTGGGGCGGGCAACTGGTGCAGTCGGAACTGAAGGAGGCCCTCTACTGCGGCCTTCTCGGGCTGGAGATGTAAAAAAGAATGGCAAACCGGGCAGAGAGATCCGATTGTGAACTGGCCATCATCGGCGCGGGCATTGCAGGGCTGTCGGCCGCGCTCTTTGCCGCGAAAGAGGGCATCGATACCGCAATGGTTGGGGAGACCGGCGAGATCCTCTTTGCAAGCGGCCTTCTGGATCTGCTCTCGGTCCATCCAATCGGAGAGGGAAAAGTCTGGGATGACCCGTGGGCCGCGCTTAACGCGCTGCGCAATGACCTGCCGGATCACCCCTTTTCCAAAGTCTCTCCGGCCCATATCCGGACCGCATTTGACGGCCTTCTGGAGTTTCTTTCAGAGCAGAACCTCCCCTATCGCAGAGATCCGGACCGGAATGTGGAGGTCGTCATCGCAATGGGCGGGGTCAAGCGGACCTACTGTGTGCCGGAAACTGTCTGGAACGGGGTCCAAGCCCTGGAGGAGAAGCAGCCCACCCTGCTGGTCGATTTCGAGGAACTCAAAGGGTTCAGTGCGCGGCAGATCGCAACGACCCTGACAGATCGATGGCCCGGCCTTCGAACCGCAACCATCCCCTTTCCCGGGGGCCGGGGGCTGCAGTATGCCGAACAACTGGCCAGGGCCCTCGAGAATCCCGAGAGCCGCGGTTCTCTGGCCTGCGATATCCGGGCCTGTCTCGGCCGGGCCCAGATGGTCGGCTTTCCCGCGGTCATAGGGCTCTACCGTACCCGGGAGGTCTTCAAGGATCTGGAAAACCGGATCGGGGTTCCGGTTTTCGAGATCCCCACTCTTCCACCGTCGGTTGCGGGGCTTCGGCTCCGGGACGCCTTTCATGGGGGACTGACGGCAAAAGGAGTCCGACTCTTTCCCCAGCATCGGGTCGCCGCGCTCCGTTATGAGCGAAACTCCAATTTTATCCTTGACATCGAGGCATCGGACGGGGGAAAAACATTAAGTGCAGATGCGGTGATACTGGCCACGGGCCGGTTTCTCGGCCGCGGTCTCCGGGGGGATCGGGGCCGCATCCATGAGACCCTGCTCGATCTGCCGGTCTTTCAGCCCCAGGAGAGAGCCCTCTGGCACCGGCACGATTTTCTCGATCCCCGGGGCCATGGCATCAGCGAGGCCGGCCTGATGATCGACAACCGCTTTCGGCCCATTGCCGCGGACTGCGACCCGGTTCACCCGCACCTTTACGCGGCCGGCTCGGTGCTGGGGCATCAGAACTGGGTCCGGGCAAAGTGCGGCGCGGGCCTCTCGGTTGCCACGGCTTTTGCTGCGGTCAATGCTTTTTTGACGACTTAACCCTTCAACACCTTAACGGAAGAAGAGGAGAACCCGGAAAAATGACCCTGACTCTGGAATCTGTCAGCAAAACGGTCGGCCGGGAGGTCTATATCGAAAATGCGGATCTGACCTTTGAAACCGGGTCCAAAAACGTGATCCTGGGAAGGACACTGGCCGGCAAGACCACCCTGCTGCGCCTCATGGCCGGTCTGGACAAGCCCAGTTCGGGCCGCATCCTGGTGAACGGCGAGGATGTCACCGGCATGGCGGTCCGGAAGCGCAAGGTGGCCATGGTCTATCAGCAGTTCATCAACTACCCCTCCATGACCGTCTTCAACAACATCGCCTCCCCCCTCAAGCTGAGCCGCATGGATAAGGAGACCATCAAAAAGAGGGTTTACGAGACCGCGGAGATCCTCCACC
>JAABSZ010000218.1:0-6507 GCA_011390135.1 Desulfobacteraceae bacterium
TGGATACTGGGAAATCGGATTCAAAAAAGGGGGTGAAGTCCCTTCTCTATTTTTCCGATTGATTATAAATGGTTTTTTTGTGCCCGTCAATGGTCAGAACCCGGATGAATGGGATTTATATGATGGGCTGTGATGGGCCTCCGGAATTCAAGGCTTCGGTTGTGTCGGAGAAGAGACTGTTCCGGAGCAGGAGGCCCCATCAGTGGAAATCAGATAAATCACATGAATCCGGGTTCTCTTTTCATCGGGTCCGTTTGCATGGAAGAAGACGCGATTCCGAAGACAGAACCCGGATGAATGGGATTTATATGATGGGCTGTGATGGGCCTCCGGAATTCAAGGCTTCGGTGGTGTCGGAGAAGAGACTGTTCCGGAGCAGGAGGCCCCATCAGTGGTAATCATATAAATCACATTCATCCGGGTTCTGACCATGATCAACACCGGCCGCCTCTCTCCCCCAGCTCGCCGGGTCCCTGCGGATGCGGACCCGCCGACCCTTTGACGGAATCCCGTCCCTTCCGACCGAAAAGAAGGGCGAAAAGTGGATAACATGCCGGTATTGGTAGCCGGAAGCGCTGCAAGCGTTTTCGGGGAAGGTTCCGGCATGTTTTCGTCTTTAACGGTGATGCATCTGAATGATGGACATCCTCTTGACGTCCAGCAGCTTTTCCGGCAAAATCAATTCAGGAAGCAGCGATTGCGCCCGGATAAAGTACAAAAAAAATTTCCAACAAACAGGAGAAAGCATGCTTGTTGCTCTGGACAAATACGTCAGTATAACCCTAGAACTGACGCGTCTCGTCGTTTTTCGGCGAAAGGAAGTAAGGAGACAAAATCATGGCAAAAACAGCCATCATACAGGCCCGGGTGGAGCCTGAGATCAAAGAGAATGCCCAAGAGGACGAAAGTGGTTGGCTATTTCTTCTCATAAAACAGCGCTGCAATACAGCGATTCTATGACGAACCGGGGAGGTATATTTTAAATGGGTGTATATGTCCAACTCAAGGTTTTAGATCAACATATTCCTGACGACGAATGGGCCGCGCTTTTCGATGAAACGCTTTGCCTGCTCAAGGCACAGGATGCCATAGGCCCGAAAAGGGAAAAAATCTCTTTTGAGAACAAGTCTGAACTCGAAAGGATCTACTTCTCCCGGAATATCGAAAACGATGCAGATCATCCGGAAAATTATCACTGGCATGTAACCGGAGACATCCGGAGTCTGTTGACCGGGGAATCTTTTATCCTGCATCAAAAACTTCGGCCGAAAGAGGATTACCGGCCGGCCGGCGATGATGTCGATATCCTGCGGGAGCTTGTAAAAGAAGTCGAAAGCGATAGGGGAGGGGAATACGATTCGGTTTTCAATTCCAAGACTCAGGGGCATCCGTACCATTACGACATGCTGGCCGCGGCCATGCTCATCGAAGACCGGTTTCCCCGGTATGCGGTCGTCAGCGGCGATATCGACCGGTTCCAGGCGGAAAGGGCGCGGAAAATCATCCGGAAGGTTCTGAAAAAAGAGGTGGCCCTTCCTGTCGTGACCGAATGGGGACGGCTGATGGATCGGATCATGAAGTTTCGCAGCGGCCTCGAGGCCATTGAAGCCTACTCCCTCATCGTCCGGGACGATCTCCGCCGGGATGGGAAAGAGCGGTTTCGGGCCATCATGGAAAGATTCGACGAAAGCCTCTTTCATCAGTGGATCATGAAGGAACTCAAAGAATATAAGATGCCGCGGCAAAACGGATGCCTTGACATCTTTGCCGACTGGCTCAATGCCGGTCTGGATCTGAAAACCCTGGCGGAACTGGCCTGCATCCGGGAAGAGGGTCCCCGGTTTGCGCCCGATAAATTCGCCGATGCCCTGATCGATGCATTATGGCTGACCGTGGAGATGGAAAAGCGGAAGCAGTTCGACATCTTCCAGAAGCGCAAAGGAGATGTTGACGGGGTGATGTCACAGTTCGGAAAGGTCATGTTCGAGATGATGGGCGTCAAGGGCCGTGATCTTCACATCTACATGCCGGAAGAGCAGTTGCTGGAGATTCTGGAAGACCTCTTCCCGGACAGCATCGAGCTTCTGCGGAACAGGGCAGCCGAGGCGAAAGAGAAGGCCATGGAAGAGCTGGAATCGAGCCGGGAATATTTCGAGCGGTTGGGGAGCGATGATCCGGCCGTGCATGAAAGGAATTCGCTGCTGGATGGCACCGAGTTTTTCGAGCTGGAGGAAGATGACCCGTTGAGCGACTCACAGACATTCTTCCTGACCGGAATTGCTGCCTCGCTCAATGCTCTGGCGGAGTATCTCTGTACACAGGAAACCGGCGCGAAGGAATTGATCACAACTGCTGACAGAGACTCGAAGCTCTTCTTTCTGACCAATATCACAAGCGACAGAGGGCCCCACCTTACTGAAGACGCCTGGGGCTGGATCGACCGGGAAGCGGATGAAGAACTCTTGAAAACCCTCTGTCTGCTGGCGCTGATCGACAAGCACTATAAGACGTTTTGGAACGTGAGAAAGAGCATCTTTGAAAAGCGCTGGTTGTGCAGACGGGTGACCGACTGGTCAAAGGATGAGGAGAAGGTGGCTGACTTCAGGAGAAAGATCAGCGAAGAATCTGACCCGGATTCATGTGATTGACCATGATAGATTGTGATCGGTCATTGCCCTTCTCCTTTTCTCTTCGGAAGGGCTTCCCACTTCCACTCCCCCACATTCCGCTTTTCCGAATCGAAGTCGATGCCCATCAGAAATATCTTTTTCCCCGGCTCTCGATAACGGTCCGGATAGTTCTTTTCATGGATCTGCTTCAGCGCAGCATCTGCGGACTGGTTGCACTTGAATTCGATGATATAGATCTTGTCGGCGAATTCAATCACCAGGTCGATTCGGCCCTGGCAGGTGAGAACCTCGCTTCGGGAGTCGATGCCGGATGCGGAGACCATCAGGTAGAAAATCGTGTGGAAATAGGCTTCGTCCCTTTTGGCCGCTGCGGTGTAGGGGATGGATGCGAAGATGGACGTCACCGTTTCCATAAAGCCGTCGAGATCTTCATTTTTAAGGTATCGGGAGAGCAGGGTGAAGCGGGAGCGGTCCGACATCCCTTTGGTGTAGGATTTGAGCAGACTTTCAAGAAATGCCTTTTTGACTTCCCGGTTCGGATATCCAAAGGTGTATAGGTGATCTTCCACATTCTTGATGGTGATATAGCCGGTTTGGAATAGCAGGGCTTCAGGGCTCAGATCCTCTATCTCATACATGCTGAACAAGGATTCTGCTGCAATCATCTCTTCGATTTGCGGCAGATACCAGTCTCTTTCCCGAAGCAGATCTACCAGAAAGGTCGGGGTTCCGGTCTCGAACCAGTAGCGATCGAAAGCGTTCTGCTTCAAGGCCGACATGACCGAAAAGGGGTTGTAAACCCGGACATCTTTTCTGGAGAAGCGGTAGCCGTTGTAATTCCGGATGAGCTTTGCGATCACGTCGTCCTTTGAAATGCCGAGTTGATCACCCATAGCCCTGATGTGAACATCAAAATACTGCTCCAGTTCCGCCTGTGTATATCCGAGCATATCCGCATACGCACCAGCCATGGAGAGATCCTCCAGGTTGTTCAGCTCGGAAAAGATCGATACCCGGCTGAACTTTGAGACACCGGTGAGAAAGACGAAGCGCAGACATGGGGAGACATGGGCGCCTTTCAGCACACCAAAGAAGGATTTGAGGACATCCCGGTTCTTTTTCGCGACTTCGAGCCCTTCCTGACCTTTGCCGAGGTGGGAGATGATCGGCTTGTCATACTCGTCCACAAGAACGACGACCCTGGTTCCGGTTTTTTCATACAGCGCGACAATCAACGCCGTAAACCGTCCCGGCAGGAGCAGATCATCATTCAGGTTCAGCCCATGGCTTTCGGCTATGGTCAAAAGACTGTTATCAAGCGATATCCGAAGGTTTTCCGGGGTCTCGTTGGCCAGTTCATTGAAGTCGATGATCACCACCGGATGTTCCTTCCAGTCCCATTTCCCGTGTTCTGCGATCCAGAGGCCGTCGAAAAGTTCCCTTTTTCCCTTGAACAGGTACTTGAGGGTGGAGACGGTCAGGGATTTCCCGAATCGGCGGGGGCGGGAGAGAAAATAGAAGCCCTGGCCGGGTCTGGCCATTTCATAGAGATACCGGGTCTTGTCCACATAGATGAAATCTCCGGTTATGATCCGCTCGAAGTCCTGTAGGCCCACCGGCAGGAATTTTTCGGTCATGGTCGTTCTCCTTTTCTCTCCTGAAATGTTTCCCACTTCCACTCCCCTATATTCCGCTTTTCCGAATCGAAATCGATGCCCATCAGAAATATCTTTTTCCCCCGCCCCCGGTACCTGTCCGGATAGTTCTTCTCATGGATCTGCTTCAGCGCAGCATCTGCGGACTGGTTGCACTTGAATTCGATGATGTAGATTTTATCGGCAAATTCCATCACCAGGTCGATCCGGCCCTGGCAGGTGAGAACCTCGCTTCGGGCATCGATGCCGGATGCGGAGACCATCAGGTAGAAGAGCGAGTGGAAATAGGCTTCGTCCCTTTTGGCCGCCGCGGTGTAGGGGATCGATGCGAAGATGGATCGGGCCGTTTCAATGAAAGCGTCGATATCTTCCGCCAGCAGATGATCTGCCAGCAGAACGAACTCGGAACCATTGGAAATCCCCCGGCTGTATGAATGAAACAGCGTTTCCAGAAACGCGAGCTTGACCTCCTGGTTGGGGTAGTCGAATGTAAACAGCCTTTCTCCGGCCGCTTTGATGGTGACGTATCCGGTCTGAAAGAGCAGGGCTTCGGGCTTCAGGTTATCGATATCATAGGTGCTGAACATCGCGGGCGTGGCCTTCATCTCCTCGATCTTCGGGGGCTGCCAGTCTCTTTCCCGAAGCAGATCCACCAGGAAGGTCGGGGTTCCGGTCTCGAACCAGTAGTGATCGAAGGCGTTCTGCTTCAAGGCCGACATGACCGAAAAGGGGTTGTAAACGCGTACCTCTTTTCTGGAGAAGCGGTAGCCGTTGTAATTCCGGATGAGCTTTTGGATCACGTCGTGCTTTGAAATGCCGAGTTGATCACCCATAGCCTCGATGTGATTTCCGAAATACTGCTCCAGTTCCGCCTGCGTATATCCGAGTATATCCGCATACGCGCCGGTCATGGAGAGATCCTCCAGGTTGTTCAGCTCGGAAAAGATCGATACCCGGCTGAACTTGGAGACGCCGGTGAGAAAGAGGAAGCGCAGGCACGGAGAGACATGCGCGCCTTTCAGCACGCCGAAGAAGGATTTCAATACATCCCGGTTCTTTCTGGCGACTTCAAGCCCTTCTCGGCCTTTGCCGAGGTGGGAGATGATCGGCTTGTCATACTCGTCCACAAGAACGACGACCCGGGTTCCGGTTTTTTCATACAGCGCGACAATCAACGCCGTAAACCGTCCCGGCAGGAGCAGATCATCATTCAGGCTCACCCCATGGCTTTCGGCGATGGTCAAAAGACTGTTATCAAGCGATATCCGAAGGTTTTCCGGGGTCTCGTTGTCCAGTTCATTGAAGTCGATGATCACCACCGGATGTTCCTTCCAGTCCCATTTCCCGTGTTCTGCGATCCAGAGGCCGTCGAAAAGTTCCCTTTTTCCCTTGAACAGGTACTTGAGGGTGGAAACGGTCAGGGATTTTCCGAATCGGCGGGGGCGGGAAATAAAATAGAACCCCTGGCCGGGTCTGGCCATTTCATAGAGATACCGGGTCTTGTCCACATATATGAAATCTCCGGTTATGATCTGCTCGAAGTCCTGCAGGCCGACCGGCAGGAATTTTTCAGTCATGGTCGTTCTCCTTTTCTCTCCTGAAGCGCTTCCCACTTCCACTCCCCCACATTCCGCTTTTCCGAATCGAAATCGATGCCGATCAGCAGGATCTTTTTCCCCCGTCCCCGGTACCGGTCCGGATAGTTCTTCTCATGGATCTGCTTCAGCGCGGCATCTGCGGACTGGTTGCACTTGAATTCGATGATAAAGATCTTGTCGGGAAATTCCATCACCAGGTCGATCCGGCCCTGGCAGGTGAGAACCTCGCTTGGGGCATCGATGCCGGATGCGGAGACCATCAGATAGAAAATCGTGTGGAAATAGGCTTCGTCCCTTTTGGCCGCTGCGGTGTAGGGGATGGATGCGAAGATCGACGTCACCGTTTCCATAAAGCCGTCGAGATCTTCATTTTTAAGGTATCGGGAGAGCAGAGCGAAGCGGGAGCGGTCCGACATCCCTTTGGTGTAGGATTTGAGCAGGCTTTCCAGGAAGGCTGTTTTGACTTCCCGGTTCGGATATCCAAAGGTGTAAAGGTGATCTTCCACATTCTTGATGGTGATATAACCGGTCTGGAAGAGCAGGGCTTCAGGGCTCAGATCCTCTATCTCATACATGCTGAACAAGGATTCTGCTGCAATCATCTCTTCGATTTGCGGCAGATAC
>JAABSZ010000219.1:0-6505 GCA_011390135.1 Desulfobacteraceae bacterium
GCGAGTTTGAAAGGAAAAACTGATTTATAGGATTTGGAGAGAGGCTTCACTTCAAAAAAAGAGAGACCATCCAGACGATTCCGAACCAGATCAGCGAAGATAGAAGCATCAACTGGCAGGCCCGGGGGATGTTGTTCCGATGGACCCGGCCAAAGCGTTTTCCGATGTAGGGCTTCTCCACGAGGTTTCCGCCGTAGATGCTGGGGCCGCCGAGGCAGACTTCCAGTGTTCCTGCAAACGCGGCCTCGGGAAATCCTGCGTTGGGGCTCGTATGGCTCTCCCCCTCTTTCATGGCGGTCCGAAACGCCTGCTTTCCTTTGCCTGAGAGGATCTGGGCAGCAATCGCGATTACCGGAACAGACAGACGGGCCGGGATATAGTTGGCCCCGTCGTCGATTTTGGCCGCGGCCTTTCCAAACTCCCAGTAATTGGTATTTTTGTATCCGACCATTGAATCCAGGGTATTGACCATTTTATAGGCCATGGCCAGGGGCGCACCGCCGATGGCCGCAAAGAAGAGTGGCGAGATCACCCCGTCCACCAGGTTTTCGGCAACGGTCTCCACCGCGGCACGGGAGGACCCCACCTCGTCCAAGGGGGCCACATCCCGGCCCACGATGAGCGCCAGCTTCTCCTTGGCCGCAGACAGCTCCCCCGCATCCAGAAGGCGATAGACCCCCATCGCGGCAGATTCGAGAGATCGGGCCGAAAGGGAGAAGAAGATCAGCAGGATCTCCAAAAGCCGCTGAATCAGCGGGTGAATCGCGCCGGCAAGGGAGAGCAGAAGATATGTCAAAAGCCATGCGCCAAAGATGAGCGATACGGCAAAGATGGTGCCCGCGGCCTCCATCGGCAGGGGCAGCTTTCGAAAATAGGGCTCTGCCTTTGCAATGGCCACTCCCATCCAGCGGATCGGATGGGGAAGGTTCGGCGGGTCTCCAAAGAGCAGATCGCAGAAAAAGGCCGCAGGAAGTACAAAGAGAATAAAAGGGTCCATATATCCGTTTCCGTTGTCGTTTCAGCGCTGTAGTAAGGAAATTTTCGGAAATGAAGATCCCGGCAAAGGTCTCGGGGTTTCAGCCTCCACTCGGTCCATTCTGTCCACTCCGTCCATTACTTTGTCCCTTTTCAGTCGGGTTTTGATTCCAGAAAATCGTTTAAGCTGTGGCTATCCCTTGTTTTCCGGGGTGCGGAAGTCTTCGAAAAACTTCTGGTCGATGATGTAGATCTGCTTGGACTTCAATCCCAGGCGCAACTGTTCGAAGATCTCCACCAGCTTCTCGCCGTCCACGATCTCGATGGGGGGGACCCCGTACTGGCGAGCCTCGTTGATCGCCTCTGTCGAAAAAAAACCTGTGGTTAGAATCACCCCACGGTCGGCCCTGCCCATTATCGAGCCCCGAAACTCCCGAATGTGCGCGGTGGAGATGGTTATGTTTCCCCGTTTGCACTGGAACAGGACGTTGAAGCTGACAAAGGGGTTGACCTGGAGAACGCCATGTCCGTCAATATCCCCGTTTGCGCTTCTGCGGGTCACCGTCACCTGCATGAAGCCCGATTCCCGCAGCAGGCGCTGGCAGATCCGGTCGAATCCGTCCGGCGGCAGCCCCTTCAGGATATCGAGCAGTTCGGTCTTATGATCCAGATCCCGGATCTTCTCGGCATCCGATTCGTGGAACTTGGCTCTGAAGCCCTTATCGGTCAGGCTCCAGACCCCTTTTCGGGAAAGGTCCAGATAGCCGAGTTTCAAGAGCCGGAACCGGGCCCAGTAGATCTGATTCTTGATGTAGAAAAGGCCGCTTTCGGTTCGCTTCTCCAGTTCATTTTCGGTCAGGTTCAGGTTTTCCACCACCAGATCGATCACCTCGGAAGGCGTGGCAGAGCCGCCTGAATCCTTCAGGACATCGAGGATCGACTGGCAAAAGCGCAGAAATGTGGGCGTGCCTGATCGTTTCATATCGACTCCGGGGGTTGTTGCATCCATTGGACGAGTCTCTCTGTCAGCATACGGTTTACAGACGGGGTTTTCAATGAAATTCGGATGTATTGATCGGAAAGGCCATAGAAATTCGAGCAGTTTCGAATCAGTATCCGATCCCGGCAGAGCGCGTCGCAGATCCTCGGGGCACTGAAGCCCTCCGGCAGTTTCATCAGGATAAAGGAGGTATGGCTGGGGAAAAGGCGAAGTCCGGCAATCTCTTTCAGGGCCCGGATGAGGGCCGCTTTTTCAGCGGAAAGCCGCTCCCGGGTGATCCGGATGAATCGGTCGGTCTGGGATGCCGGGTCCATCAGATGGCGAACCGCAAGCTGGGCAAGGGCGTTGACGCTCCAGGGCATGGCATATGTTCCGAGGGTCTCGATATTCTCCTTCGATCCAACGATAAAGCCGATCCGCAGCCCCGGAATCCGGAATATCTTGGACATGGAGTTGAGGGTCAGGACGTTTTCAAGGCCGGAACGGATCATGGAGTTGGATTCGCCCTTCCCGGCAAAGGGAAGATAGGACTCGTCGATGATGAAGCGGACCGCGGGATGGTCCCGGCAGAGGGCTTCGAGTTCCGATTTCGGAATCAATGCGCCGGTGGGATTGTTGGGATTGCAGATAAAGGCGGTATCGGCCCCTTCCAGGCGGGCGGCAATTCCCGGAAGATCCGGCTGGAAATCCCGGGTTGGGGAAGCGATCTCGAATTCGACCGATGCACCATGCATGGCGCAGGCGTCCGCGTAATCGGAATAGGTGGGGCCGGCAATGAGCGCTTTTTTTGTCTCCAATGCCAATGGGATCGTGTAGATGAACTGGGTTGTGCCGTTTCCCGCGATCACGGTTTCCGGAGCGATTCCATGATGCCGGGAAAAGGCATGGATCATCTCTTCGGCATCCACCTGCGGCAGCGCGGTGATATCGGCAAGATGCGCCGACAGCACCTCGAACAGCCCCGGCGGAGGGCCAAAGGGATTGACATTGCTGCTCATGTCGATGATCTCATCAAAAGAGCATCCCAGCCTTTGGGCAAGATCATGGATATTTCCGCCGTGTCCCCGGATCATATTCCGCCTCCGGCAGCGACCATCAGAAAGAGGCCGGCTTCGATGGCCTCGCACATCGCCCCGAGCATATCCCCGGTGATACATCCCATCCGGCGGTGATAGTAGTAGAGGATCAGCAGGATAAAAAGCCCATAGATCAGATTGAGCCGGAGGGCCATCATGGGCCCGGCAAAGAGGGAGAGAAGCAGGGGAAGAAGGAGCCATCGGAAATCGGCAGGGGTCAGTGGCCGCTCAAAAAAGGCATGGCCCGTGCCCCCACCGGGCCGGCCATAGGGGAGAAACCGAAAACCGAAGAGCATGGCCCCCCGGGCATAGGCCGGGATGATGGTCAGCAGAAGGAAACGGTCCGCGTCCAGCCCGGAGATGCCGGCCCATTTGACTCCCAGTGCCGATACCACCGCAACCAGCCCCATGATCCCCACCCGGCTGTCCTTCATGATCTCCAGGGCCCGCTCCCGGGTGTGATGGCCGTACATCCCGTCGGCCGCATCCCCTAAGCCGTCGATGTGAAACGCGGCCGTAATCACCAGCAGAAAAAGAACATCCAGCAGGGCCGCAGCCGGAGCGGGCCAAAGGCTGGAAACAACCGCATCAAAGAGCGCCAGCAGAAAGCCCACCAGCAGACCGGCCAGGGGAAAGGCCCGAACCATTCCACAGGGATCAAAGGTTCCGGAGCGGCCCGCAGGCAGCACCGTTAGAAAACGGATTGCAGAATAGAGACCCTTCATCCCTCGGCTCAACCCTCCTCCTCCATCGAGATCACCAGGTTCCTTTCAAGCAAAATGATGGGGTTTTATGGTTACGGGAATCCCGGCCACTGTCCAGATCACCCGGTCCGCAACCGCGGCAACGGCCTGGTTGACCCCGCCTGCACAGTCCCGAAAAACGCGTGCCAAATGGTTTCCCGGCACGATCCCCGCACCCACCTCGTTGGAGACGAGAATGATGGTTCCGGGGGCATCTGTCAGGGCATTGCAGAGATCTTGAGCCCGGGCCATGAGATAATCTTCATCTTCGTTTTTAAAAAGGAGATTGCTGATCCAGAGGGTGAGGCAATCGACCAGGATCAGGTTATCTTCTGTGGAATGTTCCCGGATCGCCTCGGCAAGCTCTTCCGGGATATCGAGAGTCTTCCACTCCGACCCCCGCTCCTGTTGATGGCGCGCCACCCGCCGGTCCATCTCCGGATCATGGGGAACGCAGGTGGCCATGAAGATCCGCTCTCCCTTTGACTCGCTCCGGGCCAGTTCCAGGGCATGGCCGCTCTTTCCGCTGCGGCACCCGCCGATGACCAGAATGATCCTCTTCACCGTGCCTCCCTGATGATCCTCTTCACCGTGCCTCCTTGGGCTCCAGCTCGATCCCCACCGCATCCAGAAGGCGCGGCATATCCACATGCTTTTGGAAATGCTCGGCCAGAAGATCATACTCCTTGTCCCGGGCCACAAGGCCGTGATTCCGGGAGACCTTGATCTCTTCCAGGCCGATGCTCTTCAGCCATTTTCTGGTGATGCCCGGGGAATCGAAAATCCCGTGGATGTAAGTCCCCATGATCCGCTCATCTCCGGTGATGCAGCCATCCTCCCCCCGGCACGCGGTTCGGTTCCGTTCCAATATATTGAACATGGGCTCCCCATCCAGGCGCTGGGTCTGGCCCATGTGGATCTCATAGCCGAATCCCCGGGCCTTGTTCCAGGTGAACCGGGTGAGGGTGGTGGTCTTGGGGGCCTTTAAAATCGTCTCCACCGGCAGCAGACAGAGCCCCTCGGTCATCCCCGGAATCCCTTCGAGCCCCTCCGGATCATTCACATGCATCCCCAGCATCTGATACCCGCCGCAGATGCCGAGGAGATGGCCGCCGGCGCCGACATATTCCGCAATCTTTTCGGCCCAACCCGATTCTTTGATCCAGTGGAGATCGAAACGGGTGTTCTTGGAGCCGGGAAGGATCACTGCCCGAAAGGGTTCCAGGGCCTGGGGGATCTCCAGAAAGCAGAGATCGAGCCCCTTCAGGGAGATCAGGGGATCGAAATCATTGAAGTTGGAGATATGGGGAATCCGGATCACCGCGACGGCCGGCGGGCCTGATGCCTTCAGGGAAAGGGCTGCGGGATTCTCGATGGTAACGGAATCTTCGGCTTCGATCCGGAAATGGGTGTAATGGGGAAGAACCCCGAACACGGGTTTGCCGGTCCGCTCTTCGATCCATTTCACCCCATCCTCGAAAAGGGAGATGTCCCCCCTGAACCGGTTGATGATGAAACCCGCGATCCGATCCCGCTGCTCGGGCTCCAGACACTCCATTGTCCCCACGATCTGGCCGAAGACCCCGCCCCGATGGATATCGGCCACCAGAATCACCCGCGCGTCCCCATACTCCGCGATCCGGAAGTTGACGATGTCATGCTTCATCAGGTTGACTTCGGCACAGGAGCCGGCCCCCTCCATCACGATCAGGCCGAACCGCTCCCGGAGCCGGTCCAGGGCAGATCCTGCGGTCAAAAAGAGATCCTCCTTCCGGGTATGGTATTGGGCAGCGGTCTGATTCTCCAGGGCCTTTCCCAGCAGGACCACCTGTGCCCCCACATCGGTGGTCGGCTTGAGCAGGATCGGGTTCATGTTCACGTGGGGCGGGATACGGGAGGCTTCGGCCTGAACGATCTGAGCCCGGCCCATCTCCAGCCCGTCCGGGGTCACGCCCGAGTTGTTGGACATGTTCTGGGCTTTGAAAGGTGCAACCCGCACCCCCAGGTTGGAGAAATAACGGCAGAGCGCTGTGGTTACGATGCTCTTGCCCACTTCGGAGCCGGTTCCCAGCACCGCGATGCAGGGCGTTTTGGATGCGGTATTATTTTTCGATTCCAACTCTTGCCCCCACGCCTTTTTTGTAGTAATGGCGGATCTCTTTCATTTCAGTGACCAGATCCGCAGCTTCGATCACCTGCGGATGCGCGCCCCGGCCTGTGATGACGATCTCCACCGATTCGGGCCTCTCCCCAAGAAGAGAGAGCAGATCCTCAGCCGTAAAGAGGCCGCACATGACCGCGACATTCCCCTCCTCCAGCACCACCAGATCGTATTCTTCAGAGAGGATCGCGGCCTTTGCCCGTTCGAGCCCCTTTTTCCCGGCTTCGATATCCTCGGAAGAGGGCTTTCCCTTCACAAAGCGGCCAAGGCCGTACTGCTCCACGGTGATAAGATCCTCGAACCGCTCCAATGCCTTGATCTCGCTGTAATCACCTTTTTTCAGAAACTGGAGGATCAACACTTTGAGACCGGCCCCGGCCGCGCGGAGGCAGAGACCTAGTGCGGCTGTGGTCTTTCCCTTGCCGTCTCCGGTATAGACCTGCACATATCCGGTCTTCATCTCCCCTCCCCTTCCGCTTCAATGCAGGCTTCGGGTCGGGCTTCGGGCCGGGCTTCCGGAGCCAGTACATATTTCCGCTCATATCCCCGG
>JAABSZ010000220.1:0-6481 GCA_011390135.1 Desulfobacteraceae bacterium
CGTCATGAACCAGCAGCGTATAGAAAAAGGAGAGCAGGCAGTTTACGTTGTCCAGCGGGGGCCGCCGGTTTCTTCCGCAGAATCGGAAAAGCTCCTTCTGCGCGACGATCAGGTGATCGAAGACCATTTCAACCCACGCCCCCGCACAGGGGGCAACGTCAGAAAGCTCACCGCCACATCTCTTTCCGCACAATTTCAACCCACGCCCCCGTATAGGGGGCGACCCGAGATTTTGCGTCACAAGATCCGGATCACCTGATTTCAACCCAGGCCCCCGTACAGGGGGCGACTCTTACACCTTAACGCATTATAAATGAAGCCGATAATCCATTTCCTGCGACAACCCACTCAAACATCACCGCCATCCATATCTATAGGCGCAAAGCTCCACTTTTCAACCAACTCAAATATAAACAACTATTTTCACAATATGATCTACTGCAAAAAAACGCATTTGAATGTGAGCTTCAGGTTCGCAGATTTTTGCCCCTCATGCAGAAAACCATCTCTGTTCCCTCTAACACAATCAGATCGGATTCCGGATACATGGTCAGAGCTTCTCTTCGATCTCAACCCCCTTGGGCAGATTCTCCCGGTCGATGAGCAACTGGTAATCCTTGAAATCTCTCGGCGGCTTTTCATCTCCATTTGCCCGCTCCACGCGCACGAGATCGAAAAGTTTATGGGCAGGGGCATTGCCAAGGGGACCTTCGTGTTTGAAGACGATCAGCTTTCGGGCATTCATCTTGCCTCTTGCAGCGGAATGGTCGTGATCGAACATGTTGATCAATGCATTCCAGAGCAGTTCGAGATCTCCTTCCGAAAAGCCGGTCTGTTGCGCCAGGTGTGCGGAGATGTAGCCCTCTGCCCGATAAAGGCCGTACGGAACGATATGCTTGCGGCCCATGGTCCGCTCCTTCTCCAGATCCTTTTCATTGGTCACGGCCATCCGGGTGATGCTCACCTCCAGCGGGATGATGGGATCGATGCTGCGGCCGAAGTTGATCTGTACAGGCCCCCGCACCTGGCCGCAGTTGACCTCGGTGGTCATGACAGCGCCGAAGGTTCGGATGTCGAAGAAATTGTCGCACATCCACCGGGTGATCTTCCGCGCCTCCTCCGTTTTTTTGGGCAGCTTCTTTGCCGGGGGCCGCTCGATATCGGTGTTGTTGATGTAGGCTCTCTCATTCTCCCGGTTGAGTACCCCTTTGTCCTTTATATAAATCTCATATGGCGGATCTACTCCCTTTGCAATCTGCACATAATTGCGGATCTTGCGCTTGAGGCAGACATCCGTCACCAGGCCCAGACTCGTCTCCGGATCGATGCGGGGCATGTTGCCCCCATCAGGGTCGCCGTTGGGATTTCCGTTTTCCACATCAAAGAAATAGACGAACTCATAGCGGCTTGCAATGGCATCGGTCATCGGTTATTCCTCCTCTGTCTTTTCAGTTTTTTTGTAGAAGTCGGCCCGCTGATGATAGTATCCAAGGGCAAAAAGCCCCTGTTCCTCGATCTTCAGATGCGCGGGAAAGGCATCGATCTCCGCCAGAATCTCCTCGATCTGCTTGTCGTACCAGCCCGCGATTCTGTCGTTTGACTGCTTGATCTTGGCAATGTGGTGCTGGGTCAGTCTCAGCAGTTGCGGAAATACGTTTCTCGGAGTTGCTGAGGCCGATCCGTAATACCGGTCTTTTATGGTCGTGTTTACCGACACAGCCTTTTTCTGGGCATGTTCCAGCGCTGCAAAAAGCCTGCCCAGACGATAGGGCGTGTTCGTCGATTCCCTGTCCAGTGACATTCCCACCTCCATACCTGTTCTGTTGATGCGGAACCGCCGAACCAGACACGCCTTGATAAGGGCGGCCCGCAGATAGTTGATCTCCTGATCCGCACGAATACGGGAAAGCAGTATCGAAAGCAGACTTTGCGGATAAGGGCCGCCGGTCAGCATGGCCCGCATGAGCGCACCGGACAGCAGCGGCGGGATGTTTTCCGTCTTTCGTTGAACCGCTGTCTCCCGCAAAAGCTGCCACATGCCCGGATAATCCGGATCGGTATCATAGCGCTTTGCAATGGCCAGATCCCGGAAATGCTGACCGATTCGCTGACCGATCTCTCCCACGGTGCTGGCCAGCCAGAAGCGCACCGAAAGCCGGGAGGCATTGGGAGAAAGCCCCAGGATGAAGAACTTCATGTCCGGATCATCCTCGATATGATCCGGATGTCTGCCCCGGCTGACCGCCTCCAGATAATCCCGAACCGCTTTGGTGTCGGATGTATCCTCGCCGGGATTGAAGATCATCCCCATGAAGCCCTCAACCGCAGACTCCCGCTCGGTCCAGAAGACAGTACTCGCATCCCCGATCTGCACCCGCTGCCGGCTGCCGGCGCCGAGCAGATCATTGAGTGCAGTGGTGTAGGCAAAAGCCGATTTCAGACCCACAGGGGCATTGTAACTCTGGGCTTTTCCGTAGGAGATAAAGGCTTCGAGATTGAAGGAGATAATGGCGGCGCCCTTGGCCTGTGCTCCCCAAACCCCTTTTATGGCCGGATGCAGCCTGGCGAGGGCAGCCTCCTCACCCGTTACCAGACACATACCCTGAACCGCCTCTTTGTCGGTGTTCAGATGATCGATCCAGATCCGCTGTACGGCAGGTCTTTCATGGACAAACTTTAAATCTCCATCCAATTGAAAGACGATGCCCATTCCGGCCATCTCTTCCCAGTATTGAAGTTTTTCGGCCAGATCAGGGTTCCACTGATCCAAAAATTTTAAAACCGCCTGAACCGCGGGATCATCCGATCCGCTACAGAGCTGCTGCTGAAAGGCTTTGAATTCGGAGAAAGCTTTCGCCGACCTTTTCGGATTTCCCTTGTTATCGGCTCCCAGCACATAGGCGGTATTGTCCCACATGAAGTGGGGGGCAAATTTGGAGCCGGATCTCTCCTCCATCTCATAGGGAACGATCCTGGAGACAGGCTGCAGCTTTTTCCCCTTCTGCTCCCGCAGATCGAGAACCTGCAGCAGCTCTCCCTCCGGGCTCAGCATAAGCCCGAAATAGATCTTCTGCCGGGAAAACCCCAGGACCGGAACCTCCCTTTCCTCATCTTCGAGGAGCCGGTCATAATACCGGTTCAACGCCTGAAGGATCATCGTTTCACCTCCCCGGCCTCGAAGGCCGGCACCTCGATCACGCCGTCCGCCATCATCGCGCGGAAGAATCTCGGTTCGATCTCCTGGCCGTCGGGCTGGTCATCGTGGAAGTCGATATCATGGAGCATCCACCCGAGATCGTTCTGCCCGGAAAAGGGCGGGGACGGAAAATCCTCTTCCACCCACTCGAAATGCGCCGGGAACTCCCTGCATCCGAGGTATGGCCGTTGAAAGCACTGCCCCTTCTGCGCCCTGCGGACAAACATCTCCCGGTGCTTTCCCGGATTGTTGTCTTCCGAATCCCGGATCTCGAAATGAGCCTCTATGCCGTAGGCCACTTCCCGAAGGATCATCGCGGCCCTCTGCTGGCGGACATCCTCGGCAAAGACCTCGACCCGGGATTTCCCGTCCTTCATGGCCTTCTTTGCCGCGGTAGCGGATAGCTTTGAAGATATCTCGTTTCTGCGGATGTTTTCGAATCGAATCGGTTTGAGAACATGGATGCGGTCGATGACCCATCGGATGGCGGGTTTCCAGTAGATCGCCTCTAAAATCCCCCGCGCGGCCGACGGCGTCATCACATCGTAGCTGACCCGTTCCACCTTCATCTCGGGCCGTGTAAAACAGGCATAATCGCCCCATACCAGAAGTCTGACTCCATACGCCAAAAGAACCCCTCCTTATTTTTGTCGTTCCGTCTCGGAAATGGAAAAGCTTCGGCCTGATGAAATATGTACGATAGTAAACTTACTTAGACATTTCCCATTTTTTTGTCAATCAAAATGTGAAGCATCAATCTGTTTTGACTATAAGATGAGAGATTACACAGCATGAAAAGTCGGATCTTCCGGACAGAGCCCCAGATCCTCCCGGTAGAGATCCATATTGATCAGTACCGGAAACTGTCCCTGCTGATCCGTCCGCTCGACGCTTCCGGCCGCCACCAGACTTGTCAAAACCGGAGGCGGAATCTGAATCGTGTACCGCTGCAGCTTTCGAATAAGCGGGCCCGGATGCTCGACATACCTAAGCTGCTGAACCAGACCTTCGGCCAATTGATCCCAAGGAATAATAAGCGGCTGCATGGGGCTGTGGATCAGGCGGAATCTTTCCGCGATCTCCCGAAAGGGGAAATTTCCTTTTCTCAGATCCTCCTGTAGCAGCTCCAGAATCCGCTCCCGGTCAAGCCCCTCGCTCCCTTTTTGCCAATAGAGAGCTTCGAAATAGGCCCGGATGGCCGGCAGCGAGAGCATATCCGCATGATGGCGCATGATGGCGGCCGCGGTCTGCGCATGTTGCCGGAAATCCCCCGGCGGAAGGCCATCTTCCGGCATGAAGACATGGACTCTCCCCGGTTGCGCCATCTTCCCTTCCCGGTTGCACCGGCCCGCGGCCTGGGCAATGGAATCAATGCCCGCTGCCGACCGGAAGACTGCGGGAAAATCGATATCCACCCCGGCCTCGATCAATTGGGTGCTGATGAGACGGCAAGGAAGCCCATCCTCCAGCATCTGCCGGATCTTTTTAAATCGTTCGGTACGATGGGCCGGACACATGAGCCCGCTCAGGTGATACCGTCCCTCTTCTTCGGCCATTTTCTCATACAGAATTCGGGCATGCTTGCGCGTGTTGACAACACACAAAACCTGTTCGTGCCGGCCCAATTCTTCTGCAATCCGATCATCGGAAAGCTCTCCGAGCCAGACGGTCTCCACCCGTTTAAAAGCTGTATAAAGCTGCTGCGGATCGGAGACGATCTCGTGGACATCATCGAGCCCCCATTGAAAAAGGGGCGTTTTTGCGATCGCGGGCTGGGTTGCGGTACACAGAACCAGACTTGTCCCATAGATCGAAGAAATCTCCCGCAGGGCCTCGATGCAGGGCAGCAGCAGCGGTGCAGGCAGCATCTGCGCCTCATCCAGAATCACCACACTCCGGGCGATGTTGTGAAGCTTTCGACATTTGGAAGACCGATTGTGAAACAGGGATTCGAAAAACTGGACATTGGTGGTCACTACCAGCGGCGCATCCCAGTTTTCGGCGGCCATGCGGGATCTCCGGTCCTCCCTTTCTTCCGTTGCATCGAAATTGCTGTGATGCTCTAAAACAGCCTCTTCTCCTAAAACCTCCCGGAAGACGGCTGCATTCTGTTCAATGATGCTGGTGTACGGGATGACGTAGATGATCCGCTCCAGTCCGTGGGCAAGGGCATGTTTCAGGGCGAAAGCCAGGGAAGACAAAGTCTTTCCGCCGCCGGTGGGAACCGTAAGAGAAAAGAGCCCCTGCCGCAGGGACGCCGCATCGAGGCACTGCTGCAGAATCTCATCCCTTTGTCTGTTTATGGGCGTATCCGTTGCTTTTTCCTTCAGGATTTCAAGGTGGTCGGAAAGTTTTGCATGAAGCGTCGAAAGCTCGGGATACCCTTTTCGCCATGCGGGTTTTTCAGGATTCATAAAGGCTTCGGTGTCCAGAAAATCGGCATCCACAAGACAGGAGTAGAGCATCCGGACGAAAAACGAGAGCTGAAAACCGGCACGCTTCTGGTCCGGAGTGAAGGGCAGATCCTTTGCAGTCAGCTTCAGATCCGATTTTGGAAAAGAAACCCCTGAAATATCCTCGACATTCTTTTTCAGCCGCCGGGAAAGGCAGGAATTCTCGGTGCTGCTGCCGTCCGGCAGCCCTGCATGGTGTCCGGCAATTGCATAGGCGAGAAGCTTCCCCGGATCTTTCAACTCTTTTACGGCATGCTGTGCGCCTGCCGTAGAGTGATCGGGTCTGCCGGAGCGGGTTTCAATATTTGCATCCGGGTCCAGTTCAACTCCGATTCTCCGCTGAAAGGAAAGGCCGTACTTTCCCAGATCGTGCCACAGGCCGGCCAGATAAGCCCACCTTCCTGCGGAAAACAACTTCCCGAATCTTCTGGCCATTTGAGCCACATTCAACAGATGTACATCCAGCGGCTGCCATTGTTCTTCAGGCTCCCCTTCCAGGCTGTGTGCATAGAATTGCCTTTCCATCTTCCCCCCTTTTTTTCATATTCCGAATCAAGTCCAGCATCAGTTCTGCACCTGAGGGGCCCATCGCGGCCTCCACCTGGCGTCGGCGGATCATTGCCTTGTTGGAGATGACGATCGACTCCACCTTCAACGGAGAGCGATCCGCCTGGTTCTCCCCGTTCTTCAGGCGGAAACATTCGTCCTTCTGAGTGATGGATGTCCCCGGGGTGGTGATCACGAGCTGCATGAGCATTTCCCTCTAATGGCTGATGGATTGGATATTGGTGGAAAAGGCCGGCCAGCTTCCGCGCGGCCGGCCCATCAAACC
>JAABSZ010000221.1:0-6422 GCA_011390135.1 Desulfobacteraceae bacterium
ATCGGCTCAACAGGGCTCATCCGCCGGTGGATCTGCCCGCCCTCACGCCCCTCTTCGATTCTGGAGAGGCTCAGGATATCCTCGATGATCGCGCAGAGCCGGTCCACATGGCGCTCTATGATCCCAAGAAACCGCTCCGCCTCCTCGGGATTGTTCAGCGCGCCGGCCCGCAGGGTCTCCACAAACCCCTTGATGGCCGTCAGCGGGGTCTTGATCTCGTGGGATACATTGGCTGCAAAATCGCGGCGCATGCTCTCCAGCCGGCGGAGACGGGTCACGTCGTTCAATACGATGAGGATGCCGATTGTTCTGCCGTCGGCATCCTTCAACGGAGATGTGTGAGTCCGTAAGATCCGCTCGCTGCTCTGGAAGAAGACGATGTCGCTCTCCTGCACCGGCTCCCCTTCCAGGGCCTGCCGGGCCAGGCGCTGGAGGCTCGGGTTCCGCACCGCCTCCTGAAGGCTTCTGCCCGTAATCTTCTCTGGGACCCGGTCCAGAATCGCGGCCGCGGCCCGGTTGATGCTGAGAATCCTATCCTCTCTATCGACTGCGATCACCCCTTCGGACATGCTGGAAAGCACCGAATCCAGCTCGTTCTTCCGGCGCTCCACGGCCCTGACCCGGTCGTCGAGACGGGACGCCATCTCGTTCATGGCCCGCGCCAGCCCCTGCATCTCCAGGATGTTCGGGGTGGGGAGGCGGTACGAGAGATCCCCTTCGGCAAAGTGCTTGGCCCCCTGCTTCATCTCCCGGATGGGGCGCGCGATCCGCCGGGAGATGAGAAAACTGATACCGGCCGCGGCAATGGCCACCATGATCCCCCAGATGAGGATCTGCCACCGGATTTCTGTCAGCCGTTCGTTGATGGGGACGATGCTCACAGCGGACCGGAGCAGTATCCGGACACCGTTCTCACTCTCTTTTCCGCTCCACAGGGGAATGGCCAGATACATCATCTCCTTTTCAAGGGTGCGGCTGTACCGGATGGAAGCGCCCCGGTTCTGGCGCAGGGCCTCCTGGATCTCGGGCTTCCGGGCATGGTTGTACATCTTCTGGGGCGATTCATAGGAATCCCCCACCACCTGTCCTGATGGGAGGATCGCGGTGAACCGGGTCTTGGCATAGGGCGTCACCGATTTGCAGATCCGGTCGATCTCGGACTGGTTCAGCGGGTCCAGGTGATCGAGGATCTGCGGCGCGATGAGCAGAGCCCGCTCCTCCAGATCCTTTTCGATCTGCAGCAGCATAAAGCTGTGCATGGCCCGGACCGCATATCCGCTCATGGCGGTCAGCGCCAGCAGGATGACCAGCAGGTAGGAGGGATAGAGATGCCAGAGAAGGGGTCGGTACTTCATGATGGTGCCCTGAACCGGTAGCCGACGCCCCGGACTGTCTCGATTGCCGTGCCGTACTCCCCCATCTTCCGGCGCAGCCCCACGATCTGGACATCGACGCTCCGGTCCGTGACCGGATAGTTCTCCCCCCGGACCGCATCCACGATCTGGGGGCGGGTGAAGACCCAGCCGGGCCGCAGGGCCATCGAGTGGAGGATCTTGAACTCGGTATAGGTCAGCTCCACGGGTTTGTCGTCGATGGTGAGGGTGCATTGTTTGCTGTCGATCGCCATTTTTCCGTACCGGATGATTTCAGCTTTATTTTCCGACAGGGGAGCTTCCGCTTTCCTGCGGATCACGGCCTTGACCCGGGCCACCAGGATTCTCGGGCTGAAGGGCTTGATGATATAGTCGTCCGCGCCCAGTTCCAGCCCGATCACCACATCCGACTCCTCTCCTTTGGCCGTCAGCATCACGATGGGAATCTCCCGGGTCTTCTCCTTCTCCTTCAGGGCCCGGGCCACATCGAGCCCATCCATGGCCGGCAGCATCAGATCCAGAACCACCAGATCCACGTTTTGAGCCCGGACCATCTCCATTGCCCGCTCCCCGCTTTCAGCACAGAGGATTTCAAAGCCGGCGGCCGCGAGATTGTACCGGACCAGCTCCAGAATGTCCTCCTCGTCATCCACCACGAGAATACGAGGTCTTTCTCTTTCCATTTTCTCCTCCGGTTTCAGAAGCGAAAAGAGGCTTTACCGGGCCATAATGGCCCGCATCATGTCAAAAGATCCGGTCAAAAGATCCGGTCAAAAGATCCGGTCAAAAGATCCGGTCAAAAGATCCGGCCCTCTCGATCCTTTCCATCCATTTTAGTAAACTGATTCAGCATACTGAGCTTTCGTATGCTGAGCCGTATAATGGGCCGTTCCAAACGGGTAGAAATAGCATGAGTGTCGGCAATGATCAATGCAAAAAAAAAGAAAAGCCCAAAGATTTTGAAATTTAAAGCTTTACAATTTCCGCTCCATCTGCTATCTGGTATAAGTTATAATGAAGATACTGCTGAAATCTGTTCCTGAGATTCCTTTGAAAATCCCCTGAAAATCCAAGGTAAAAATGAAAAGAGACCATATTCTTCCATCATTTTTGGACAGAGATGAAGACAGAATGACGGAAGAGTGTAAAAAGCGACCGCGGATACTGCTCGTCGACGATGATCCCTCCATGATCATCCTGATGAAAAGTATGCTGGAGGGGTGGGGCTATGAAATCGAAATGGCCGAATCCCCGGACGCGGCCATCTCGATCGCGTCCGCATACACCTTTGATCTGGTCCTGATGGATGTTGACCTGAACGATGTCATGGACGGCGTGGCGGTGGCCGATATTCTGCGCCGGCGCTTCAACCTTCCCGCCATCTATATGACCGCATATGCCGATGATATGATTCTGGACCGGGCCCGGCAGACCCGGCCCTACGGCTATCTGGTCAAGCCGGTGCAGAGGCTTGAGCTTCGCGCGACCATCGAGATGGCCCTCTCCAGGCTCGAACTGGACCGGCAGGTGCAGGAGAATGAAAAGCTGTATCGGGCCATGTTTGAAAACAATGAGGCCGTGAAGCTGCTCATCGACCCGGAGAGTGGGGCCATCGTCGATGCCAATCCGTCCGCGTGCCGCTTCTACGGATACGCTCCTGAAGTCCTGAAGCGGATGAAGATCACCGACATCAATCTGCTCTGCCCGGAAAAGACCGTGGAACTCATGGAACTGACCCGCACCGGAAAGAAGAAGTGTCATGAGTTCCGCCACCGGATCTCTTCAGGAGAGATTCGGGATGTGGAGGTCCATTCCGGCCCTGTGACGTGGCGGGGAAAGACCCTGCTCCTCTCCATCATCCATGATATCACCCAGGGGAATCAGACCCGAAAAAAACTTGTCCAAGCGCTGCAGGTTACCGGACGGCAGGCCCGGGAGACGGAGTCGCTGCTGGAGGCCACCCGCTCTGTGCTGGAAAACCATGACTTCCAGGTTACGGCCCGCAGAATTTTCGATATCTGCTCGTCGATCATCGGTGCCACTGCCGGATATGTGGCGCTTCTATCCGAAGACGGCATGGAAAACAAAGTACTCTTTTTAGAGAGCGGGGGCCGGCCCTGTTCGGTGAACCCGGATCTGCCCATGCCGATTCGGGGGCTGCGGGAAATCGCCTATTCATCCGGAGAAGCCGTCTATGATAATGATTTCTGGAACAGCCGCTGGAAGAAGTTCATGCCTGGCGGGCATGTTCCTCTGGATAATGTTCTGTTCGCCCCGCTGAAAAACAGGGATGCGGTTGTGGGCATCATGGGCCTTGCAAACAAGCCGGAGCCCTTTACCCAAGCCGATGCCCGACTGGCAGCCGGGTTTGCCGAATTCGCCTCCATTGCCTTGCTCAATTCCACGATTATGGAATCTTTGGAAAGTGCCAAAGAGGCCGCAGAGGCCGCAGCCAAGGTCAAAAGCATTTTTCTGGCCAACATGAGCCATGAACTGAGGACGCCGCTCAACGGCATCCTCGGCTATTCCCAGATCCTGCAGAATGACCCGGCTCTCGATGAGAAACAGCTCCGGGCCGTGGAAACGATCCGGAAAAGCGGAGAGCATCTTCTTACATTGATCTCAGACATTTTAGATCTTTCCAAAATCGAGGCCGGAAAGATCGAGCTGGTCCCGAGCCCGATCCACCTCAAAAGCTTTCTGGAGGGCATCTGCAGCATCATCCGCGTCAATGCCCGGGAAAAGGGGCTCGACTTCCGGTTCGAGTCCGAGGGTGATATCCCCCAGGGGGTTCTGGCCGATGAGGTCCGGCTGCGGCAGATCCTGCTAAACCTGCTGAGCAATGCTGTCAAATATACCCGGCAGGGAAGGGTGCTGCTGAAGATCCGGCAGGCCGGAAAGTGGCTCCGCTTCGAGGTTGCCGATACCGGCATCGGTATTGCTGCTGATAAGATCTCTGATCTATTCCAGCCTTTTCGGCAGGTGCATGATTCGAGCTATCGGGCAGAAGGAACCGGTCTCGGCCTCAGCATCTGCCGGCAACTGGTTGATCTTATGGGCGGAGAGCTGCAACTGGAGAGCGAGCCGGGCCAGGGCAGCCGCTTCATCTTGGATGTCCGATTTCCCCATACCAGCCTCGCAGAAGCCTTTGAAGAAAAGGCAGAGGGCAGGATCACCGGATATGACGGGCCGCGAAAAAAGGTCATGTGCGTAGATGATGTTGCCGACAATCGCGCCTTTCTCCGGGATCTGCTCGAGCCGGTCGGATTTGAGATCATCGAAGCCTCAGACGGCCTGGAGGCTTTGGAATTACTGGATCATCCGGATCACGGGGGAGAAAAAAGGCCCCATATGATCCTGATGGACCTGGTGATGCCCCGGATGGACGGAGACGAGGCCATGGGCCGCATCCGTAAAAGAGAGGAGGGGAGGGATTTTTTCATCATCGCGATCTCGGCCGATGGAGCCCGTTCCGGTTCATCGAACCCGGGCAGCGGCTATGATCTTTTTCTGAGGAAGCCCGTGGATACGGACGCGCTCTTCAAAGGGATCGAAAAAGGGCTGGGCCTGCAGTGGATAACAGCGGAAAAAATGGCCTTCCCCGCGCACTCATCATGGGAGACCGGCATTGAAAATGAAAAGGAACTCATTCCGCCGGACCGCTGGGAGCTGGAAAAACTTTACAGCATGGCCAGCATCGGGGCCATCGGTGATATCCGAAAAATGGCAAAACAGGGAAAATCCCGACAGGGAGAGGATCTTCTCTTCTGGGAAACCATAGAGGGGTTGAGCATGGTCTTCAACCTGCCGAAGATCAAGGATTTGATTCAACGGTATCGAGAAGCCGGATAAAAAACCGGTTAAAAAGAAGTTAAGGAATGAGTACGAAATAACTTTACCATTTGAAAATCTGAACAATCGTTTTTCCAATGGTTCGGCAAGATGGAATGAGCAAGTTATTTCGTGCTCATTCCTAAAAAGAAGTTAAAAGATCGGATAAAAGAGAGGATGAAATGGGAAAGAAGTTTGATCGAATAATGATTGACCCTCTGGTCATGAACGGGCAGCCCTGCATACGAAATCTTCGGCTGACAGTCCGCAGAGTCGTCGAATCCGTAGCACTTTATCCGGATTGGGACGAACTTCAAGCTGAATATCCGGAGCTTGAAAAAGAAGACATTCGTCAGGCGTTGGCCTTTGCCGTCAGCCGGTTCTGATCATTGCTTTGATATAATCCCGCAATATCATTTTACCCGTATCTACGTCTCCGGCCAAAAGAGATTCGATTCCCTCCCTGAACAGGGCGTCTCGAAAGGCGGGGTCTTTTGCAACCCGCTCTTTGACCGTCTCCTTAAAATCTTTTGTGATGGCCATCCTCAACTTCCTCTCTTTTTTTCACTGTCCATACGCCTTCCAAGGCGGTTTTACCTTCTCGATATTCATTTTCAATAACCGACACTTTCCAACAGATTCGCCAGCACCCCTTTCCGAAAGGGCTTCTGAAGGAACCCTGCAAACCCCTTATCGGAAAACTCCTGTTCGATTCCGGCTTCGCTGTAGCCGCTCATCAGGATCACCGGAATCGTACACCCGATCCGCCGGAGTTCGGCAAAGACTTCCAATCCTCCCATCAGCGGCATGCTCAGATCCATCAGGATCAGGTCAATCTCGCCGGTGTGGCGGTGGAAGCAACTGATGGCCTCGATACCGCCGGCCGCAGTTCTGACTTCGTATCCTAAATTTTCAAGCATAAGCCGGATGAGATTCCGAACCGCTTCCTCATCATCTACCACCAGAACCTGCCGGTCTCCGACGGCGTTTTTTTCGGTCTTGTCCGCCATCTCTTCCGGAGCCGGGATTTCCGCTTCTGCGGCCTGCAGCCGAAAGAGCACCCGAAACTTCGTTCCCTTTCCGGGCGCGGAATCGATCCGGATAAAGCCTCTGTGGCCCCGGACCATGCCGATTACCGCACAGAGTCCCAATCCCCGGCCCTGGAATTTGGAGGTGAAAAAGGGCTCGAAGAGCCGTTTCCGCGTGCCGGAGTCCATG
>JAABSZ010000222.1:0-6408 GCA_011390135.1 Desulfobacteraceae bacterium
CGTGGTGGAATTTGAGCAGCGCCTGATCCCGGTCCTTGTCAATGGCAACCACATCGGCCGGCAGCGGCACCACGGTCTCTGCGGACATGGGGGAAAAATCATCGAAATCCTGGACCGGCGCCACCATCAGATTCTCCCTGCTGTAGAGAATGTGGGCAGTGGTCAGCAGATATCCTTCAGGATGCACCAGAAATGCGGTCCCGATAAAGGCCACCTCCTCGCCCTCCCTGCGGAACAGTTTCATGCACCCGCCTCTGAAGCGGGCATATACGTCTCGGAACATGGCAATCCTCCGTCTTGGTTCTCTTCAGTGCTCTTTTCATTTCTCCAGCCAGATCTCCACCCGTTTGGGATGGGTGTTGATCCATCGCAGAGCCTTTTCATACGGGTAGAGGCCCTTGTCCTGTTGGTTCCAGAGCATCACCTGCCCCATATCCTCCGGAGACCAGTAAAATAGATCCAGCATCCGGCAGACCTCCGGCATCTCCTCCTGCAGCCCTTTGCGGACAATGGTGTGGATGCTGCCCCATGATCCGTAGACGTTTTCGGGATCTTCCAGAAATTTCAGCTCCCACCGGGCAAAGATCCAGTGGGGAAGCCAGCCCGTCACCACGATCCACCGCTGGCGCTGGATCGAATGGGTCAGCTCGGCCACCATCGAGACCTCGCTCCCCTCGATGAGCCGGAAGGAGTTTAAATCATAAGCCTCCATCGCCTCCAGGGTCTTGTGCATGATCCCGGCCTCCGGGTCGATCCCGATGATGCGGTTTTTAAATTTGTCGGTGTGCGCTTTCATCTCCGGGATGGAATCGATATCCATATAAGGACGGTTCCGGATGCCGGTTCCGGCCGTCAGCCGGCCCGTGGTGATCTCCGGAACCACCAGGCCGATCCTGGTTCCCTTGAGATTGGGGCCCAGATCCACGACATCATCCTTGTATTTTTCATAATAGAGGGCATGGGTATCCGGAAGCCATGCCGAAACCATCGCGTCGGCCTTTCCTGTAGCCACCGCCTCCCACATCCTGTCTGCTCTCATTTCCATAAGCCGGCAGTCGAGCCCCAGCTTTTCCTGGATAAGGGCTTTGACAAGGTTTGCGCCGGCAACGGAACTGGACCATTCCACATAGGCCAGCCGCACCGGTTCGGCAGCAAAACCGGCTGAACTGCCGATTGTAAAGACCGCCGTCATAAGCATCACCACAGCCAATCTGCAGATGCTCTCTATTCGATATCTTGAATGTTTCACCTGATCTCCTTTCTCTTTTTGGGAAATCTTCCTACCAGAGTCTCTGGTGTCCGTAGGTCTTTTTCAGAGATGAGGTCTGTTTGACCCGAAATTCCGGGCTCTTGCCGGTGACATCCAGGGTAAATGCCTGGGGCCCTGAATATTCGGAAAGCCCTTTGTATAGGGAGAAGCACATCCCGAGGATCACCGCTGCAAAGGGAAGGCCCGTGATGATGGTGGCGGTCTGCAGGGCTACCAGCCCTCCGCCGAGCAGCAGGGCTCCTGCGACCAGACCCTCCATGATGGCCCAGAAGAGCCGGGATAAGACCGGCGGCTCCGGGTTGCCGCCCGAGGTGATGATGTCGATCACCATGGAGCCGGAGTCCGAGGAGGTGACAAAGAAGGTGGACACCACCAAGATCCCCAGAATCGAGGTGAGAGTACTCAGGGGAAAGTGTTCCAGGAGAACGAAGAGAGAGACCGGAATGTTCTTCTGGACCTCAGCCGAGATCCCGCCGGCGCCGAACATCTCGATGTAGATGGCCGTATTCCCGAAAATGGTGATCCAGATGAAGGTGACGAATGTCGGAATCAGCATCACCCCGAGAATGAATTGACGAAGGGTCCGGCCGTAGGAGACCCGCGCTATGAACATCCCCACAAAAGGGGACCAGGCGATCCACCATGACCAGTAGAAGATGGTCCAACCGTGCTGCCACTCGCTCTGTTCATAGGTCTCGTTCCAGGTGGAGAGCTGAGGCAGGTACTGGATATAATAGCCGATGTTCTCCAGCAGCGCATCCATGATGAAAATGGTGGGCCCCAAAAGGAAGACGAAGAGCGCAAGGCAGCCGGCAAGGATGATATTGATCTCCGATATCCGCCGGATGCCCTTGTCCAGCCCCCGGACCACGGACCAGGTGGCGATAGCGGTGATTCCAGCGATCAGGGAGACCTGGATGGTAGCGCTCTGTCCGATGGAAAAGAGGTGATCCAGCCCCGCATTGACCTGCTGCACCCCCAGCCCTAAGGAGGTGGCCACGCCAAAGAGGGTGGCAACCGTTGCCATGATGTCGATGGCATTGCCGATGCCGCCGTGGATCTTCTCTCCGAACAGGGGGTAGAAGGCCGTGCGGATGGAGAGCGGCAGCCCCTTGTTGAAGGAGAAGAAGGCAAGGGAGAGGGCCACCAGTGTGTACATCCCCCACGGATGGAGCCCCCAGTGGAGAAAGGTGATGTCCATGGCCTTGCGGGCCGCTTCGGTGGTCCCGGGCTCCACCAGAGGGTTGGCCGCGTAGTGGAACATGGGTTCGGCCACCCCGTAGAAGAGAAGTCCGATGCCCATGCCGGCCGAAAAGAGCATGGCAAACCAGGAGATGGTGGAGAACTCGGGCCGGGCATCGGGTCCACCCATCCGGATGTCGCCGAAACGGCTCACCAGCAGCGACAGCACGAAGACCAGGGTGATGTTCATGGTCCAGATGAAGAACCATCCCGCATACTCGGACATGGCGCTCTGGATGAGTTGGAAGAAATTGCCGAGGTACTGCTGGAAGATGATGGCCGCGGCCACGAAGAAGATGATCAGCCCTGCGGAAATGAAAAAGACCCAGGGGTGAACATCCAAGTGAAACCATCCGGGCTCTTCCGTCTCAGGCGGGGGCGTCGAAAGTTGTTCGGTCTGCTGTTCCGTCACGGGACCTCCTTTGTTTTTCGGTTGGCGTTATTCGATTTTTATGCCTGCTATCAGGCGTTCCATCCTTTCCCAAAGGTTGTCGCAGAGGCCGGGCCGGTACAGAGCCCCTTGATCCCAGATAAGACATCATAACCCATACCATAGTTCACATGCAACCCGGATTCAGGGAATAAACTCCCCGCCGCAAATGACACCGATCTTCGACACCGCCGAAATCCTCATCTCCGAGGAGAGCCCTTCCCATACACCCCCCGCGGCAATGCTCCCTTCCCGGACAGTCTAAGCATTCTTTCAGATTCTCATACCGAATCTTTCGTAAATCGGCAAGATGCCCCCACCGCCGGGCAGCCTTCTCCATGGTCTCCGCAAAAGGCCGCGAAAAGACATCTTCAACTGCCGACGAATTCTTCTGCTGCATCGTACAGGGATAGAGAACTCCTTCCGCAGTGATATAGGGATCCTGGCCGCACGCGCAGGATTCCTCCCCGGTTTCAAAACGATGCCGATGCCACTCCAGCGCGGCGATCGTCCCCCGCCATTCATACAGTATCCGGAAGGATTTATCGTTTATGTATCGCTTCAAAAGATCCAGATACTGCTCGACGGACGGGAGATCCATCCCTGGTGCGCTGCGGGCCCGGCCCTCCATGACCAGGGTTCCGGAAACCACCCTGCCGATGGAGATGGATTCTGCCAACTTCAGCAGATCGGGAAGTTCATCGAAGTTGTGGCGCATTTCTGTGAATGCGATGAGGGTTCGATCCCCCAACCCGGCATAGGCGAGCGCGTACAGACCGCCCATTGCCCTGTGAAAGGTTCCCTGCCCCCGCACCCGGTCGTGGGAGTGGGGATACGCGCCGTCGAGGCTCACCTGAATCCGGATTCTATTCCGGTCCATGCGGGCAAGAATTGCTGCAATCTTATCGGTGAGCAGGGTTCCGTTGGTCTGGATCAGGATCTCTTCAAACGCGGGAATTTCAAAGCAGCAGCGGACGATCTCGGGCCAGTCGGGCCGGGTGAAGATCTCGCCGCCGGTCAGGGTTATCATCTTTGCGCCGTGCCGGGAAAGGCCGTGGATAATCCGTCGGAGATCCCTCAGGGGGACGGCCCTTCCCAGCCCGCTGTCGGGCCAGCAGTGGCGGCAGTGAAGGTTGCAGAGTTTCGTCACCGAAAGGGTGACTTTATTCAGATTCGGCATCTCCGAAGACAACCATGGTCGAGGTTTGGTTGATATGGCCGATGAACTGCTCTCCGTATGTGCTGAAGCCGACCGTCGGGATATTCGCGAAGATGTCCGCGTAGGGCTGGGTCGTGCCCTTGTCCTCCAGCTCCAGGGTTCTCAGGATGCAGTGGAAATTGACGATCCCCCGGATCTTCCCCATCTCCTTTTCCTTTTCCTGCACGGCCTTCCGGGTGCCATCTACAATATCTGTGGAACTGAGCAGCGCGAGCTTCATCCCCTCTTTTACATTGCAGTAGAAGACCATCCGGCCATCCTTGATCTGCTGGGGGCTTCGGACATAGGGCTCGTCGATCACCATCACTCCAACGGGATTGTGCATGAACTGGTTTTCGGCATCCTCCACCGACATTCCCAGCGCGTCGGCATAGGCTTGGGCCGCCGGCTTTCCGTCGAACTCGATCACCTCCCGCCGGGCTTCATCCACCTTTGTTGCGGTGAGGAACTTGTTCTTTATGGTGCAGAAGCTCTGGGTCTTGATGAGATCAAAGCGGATAGATGGCTTGATGATCGCAAGAACAGCCGCACCGGAAAGGGCCTTGTCTCCGACAAAGACATGGGTCTTTTGAAACTTCAGATCATCCCCGGCCGATCCCCCAATGAAATAGACCTCTGTGAGATCCCCGATTCGGTCCATCACCTTCTCCTCGGCCACTGAAAGGCCGTCGATGAGGATAAAGCCGATGTACTCCTTCGGGTTCATCTCCCGCAGCGGCTTTTTGAAGTGATCCTCGAGGCTTTTCATGGCACTGTCAACCGATTCGATCCGGTGAACATCTTCGATCACCGCAACAGATAAATCCGCGATGTCATCGGGGTCGAAGCTCATGGCCACCACCGAATTTTTCAGCATCTTTCCGCTGACGATCTCTCCGGCCGAGGTGCAGCCGATTATTTCACTCTTTTCAAACCCCTTCCGCATCTCTGCCGCCAGGGTATCCTGATCATATGCGGCCGATGCGAAAAAGAGAACCATCCGGGGATCGGGGCCGGAAAGCCCGTTTTGGATCTCCTCGACAGCCTTCTGGGGCGATGCCTCTGTGGAATAGGCGGTCTTCATCGCTGTTCTCTCCTTTGATTGAATTTGAGATCAAACATTGACGCCAAGCTGTCGGGCCATGTCCTCCAGGGTTCGGATGACCGCTGGATCGTCCGGAGAGGTGGAGGTGTAATTCTGCGGATCGATTCCTTTCAGGATCAGCTTGGTCTCTACAGCCCTGGCAATGGCCTTGTTTCCCTTGGAACGCTGGGCGATGATTACATCCATCATCTTTTTGACTTTCCCTGCCATGTTTTACCCCTTTCTTACCTCCTCCTGGGCCGGAAATATGAATCACCTTCACCAGGTTGCATTATACCACATTTTTTTGTTCCGCCATAACTGAATTCAGCCGGATACAAAGGAATCAAGCCGAATTGAATAAATAAAGGGAGTGCGCAATACACAGATTGCGCACTCCCTGTTAAGCACTCCCTGTTAAATATGTGGAAGGACTTGTGAAGGACCGATCAGGATTCCGCGCTGGTGGGGTTGATGATCCGCTTTACGGCTGAGATCCGGTTCGCGGGAAAGCCTCCTTCCTCGGCATGTTTTTTGATCATCTCCTCATTCGGCGCGATGTAGATGCAGTAGATCTTGTCATCTGTGACAAAGCTCTCCACCCACTGGATCTCGGGCCCCAGCTTATGGAGCACCTCACACGACTTCGAAGAAATCCCCTGCACCTCTGCATCCGACAGATTTCCGGCTCCGGGAATCTCCCGCTCGATCACGAATTTCGGCATTGTTTTCTCCTTAATCAATATACTCTTAAAAGGGACTAAAAAGTGGACGGAGTGGATATAGTGGACATAGTGGAGGTCTAAAGCCCAAGACCTTTGCGGGGTCTTCATTTCCAAAATTGACCTGACCCGTCACCATTGCACTATCCACCATTCACTGTCCATGAACCACCAACCTCTATCCACCATTCACTATCCACGAACCACCATTCACGAACCACCATTCACTATCCACCAACCACTATCCACCAACCACTATCCACCAACCACTATCCACCAACCACTATCCACCAACCACTATCCACCAACCACTATCCACTACTGACATCGGCCAAATCCAGCTCCGCCAGCTTCTCCGGCGTGGGAATCCCGCTCGATTTGTCCCAGCCCCGGATCTCGTAATACTCGTCCTTCATCTGCTCGAACTTCTCCCTGTCCATGACCTCGCCGGCATAGGGCCCC
>JAABSZ010000223.1:0-6065 GCA_011390135.1 Desulfobacteraceae bacterium
TATCGGGGATCGCGGCATCGACGGGGGGAAGCTCCATCGCCTCTATGTGGTTCGGGGAACCGTTCTGGAGGATCTTTATAAAAGGGGGGAATACCGGCCCCTGACCCAGATCGAATATGTGGATCGGGTCTGCGACTTCATCGGGGAGTTGCCGGAGGAGATGATCATCCAGCGGCTCACGGGAGATCCCCATAAGGAGGAACTGGTGTCACCGGAATGGTCCCTGCGGAAGCGGGAGACTCTGCAGCAGATCGCAGATGCCCTGGAAGGGCGGGATATCTGGCAGGGAAAGTTCCGGCAAAAGGATTAGGCTGAACCCTTCCGGTCGAAATCATTTACGGGCCATTGCCGAACAGAACCGGGAGATCGCTCGCCATCACCTAAGCCTGGTGGATCAGCGGGTCTTGACCCGGGTCATTGCTGAGGCGCTCCATTCCGACTCTCCTTTTCCTTCCCGATAGTAACGATATCCGTGCTGTAATCTCTCAAAATAAGCAATTGACCCCATTTTGTCGAAGCGGAAGGAGAGGTTATTTATAGAAGATGAGTTTCTCATCATCTTCAGGAAAAAACCGGATCGAAAAATCGGCTCCTTGAAGAAAATAAAAGAGGGAAAAGGAGAGTTTCCATGTCTCAAAAAGTCACCAGGGAACCTGCAGATACAGATCGGGGAAGAAATGCCCAAAAGCCCCTCGAAATTTCCAAGCTCGGCTGGAAGGACGTTCTGGTGCGGGTAATGGAGAACAACAGCAATGACAACCTCTCCCTGATCTCCTCCGGCGTCGCGTTTTACTGGTTTCTGGCCATCTTTCCCGCTCTGGCCGCGGCTGTCTCCATATATGGGATGGTCTTTGATCCCGAACAACTGACCTCCCATCTCGAGGCCATCAGCCGGCTGGCCCCACAGCAGGCATACGAGATCATCCAGGATCAGTTCCGCTCTGTTGTCACCAGCTCCGGCGGCGCGCTGGGCATCGGGATCATTATGGGAATTCTGGTCTCCCTCTGGAGTGCCACCAGGGGGATGAAGGCGCTGATGACCGCGCTGAACATCGCCTACAACGAGAAGGAAGAGAGATCTTTTCTCAAACTGACGGGGCTGGCATTGCTGCTGACTCTGGGCTCGATTGTCTTCGGCCTGGTCTCTCTGGCCGCGGTGACTGCGCTGCCTGCGCTGCTGGGGGTTTTCGGGCTGCCCGATTCCCTGCGGTTCGCCATCTCCATGGGCCGGTGGCCCCTGCTGGCTCTGCTGATCATTCTGGCACTGGGGGTGATCTACCGATATGCCCCGGATCGTTCCCCTGCCAAATGGAGATGGATCAGTTTCGGGGCGATTTTTGCCACCCTGCTCTGGATCATAGGCTCCATCGCATTCTCCTTTTATGTCTCCAATTTCGGAAATTACAATGAAATCTACGGCTCCATCGGCGCGATCATCATTTTGCTTCTCTGGTTCTTTTTGAGCGCGTATGCGGTGCTGCTCGGCGCGGAGTTGAACGCGGAGCTGGAGCATCAGACAAAGGCAGACAGCACTAAGGGAGAAGAAGAGCCCATGGGCCAGCGGGGTGCGGATATGGCAGATACCTTGGGAGGGGCCAGATAAACCCATACTGATCCAAATGCACTGCCACACCCGTGAATATTATACCTGCAGCCATATCTCTGCCGTCGATCTGGTGCAAATGGCCTTGAGCTGGGGCTGCAGAGAATCGTTTTGACAGCTCATCACCACCGACTCCTCTGATTTTCATCCCATTATCCCTCCTAATATTGACAGAAAATCTTTTTTCAATTACAGTGATGCTGTAAAAAAAACACCTTTTGCAATTTTTGCTTCAATTCGGAGAAAGGATGCCCTTCAGGTAAAATGAATCTGTCACTGCGGACTTTCACCGGAGAACGGATGCATTTCCATTCCATCCTTTCCACTTTCCTCGTTCTGCTCTTTGAAGCCCGACCTGCTATTCCCCCAAATGATCCACATCCATATCTGGTTTCAAAATCTGGTTTCAAAAAAATTGAAATGGAGGGCATTTACGGCCATTCCATATCTGAAGGAGAGAGATGGTGCAGTGTGACAAGCATCGTATCCTGATCATCGATGATGACAGCATCAACAGAACCTTGATGGCGGCATGTCTTGAAGAGAACGGATATATTGTCCATGAGGCAGAAGATGGGATGATCGGTCTGAAGATCCTCCAGGAGATGGAATTTGATCTGGTGCTTCTGGATCTTCTGATGCCGGTGATGGATGGTTTTGAAGTGTTGACCCGGATGAAGTCGGAAAAAAGGCTCCGCCATCTTCCGGTGATCGTCACCTCCGGGGAGATGGATCAGGAGAACATCGTTCAATGCCTCCGGATGGGCGCGGTCGATTATATGACAAAACCATGTGATCCGATTATGCTCTGTACCCGCATCCAAAATATCCTTTATCCCCTGGCCCGGGGCGATGATCAAAAAAGAAATACCACAGGAACCCTGCTGGTGGTCGACGATGACACCCTCTACCGGACCCTGCTGACAACCTGCCTGGAGGATAAGGGCTATATCGTTGCGGAGGCGGAGAACGGAAAAGAGGCGTGGAAAATGATCGAGACCGGGTCCTACGATCTCGTCTTTCTGGACCTGCTGATGCCGGAGATGAACGGCTTTGAAGTTCTGGAGCGGATGAAATCCGATGGCCGAACCGATCATATCCCGGTGATCGTGGTCTCCGGAGAGAATGACATGGAAAGCCTTGTGCGGTGCATCGAAACCGGGGCCGCTGATTTTATCTGCAAGCCTTTTGAACCCGCGATCCTCCACGCCCGGGTGAATGCCTCCCTTGCGGTCAAGCGGATGCACGATCAGGAGCGGGCCTATTTAAAAAACATCCAGGAGGAGCGCCGGAAATCGGAGCAACTGCTGCTGAACATCCTGCCCAAGCCGATCCTTGACCGGCTCAAGCAGAAGGAGGAGATCATTGCAGACTCTTTCGATGATGTCACCGTCATGTTCGCGGATCTGGTGGGCTTCACCGAGCTGGCCGGAGGGATTCCGCCCATCGAGCTGGTCAATCTGCTCAACGAGATCTTTTCGATGTTCGACTGTGCCGCAAGCCGCAACGGACTGGAGAAGATCAAGACCATCGGCGACGCCTACATGGTGGTGGGCGGACTTCCTATCCCAAGGCCCGATCATGCCGAAGCGGTCGCGGATCTTGCCCTTGAAGTGATGATGGCCATCTCCCATTGGAAGGTCGAACACGGCCACTCGCTTGCCATCCGGATCGGAATCCATACGGGCCCAGTGGTCGCGGGGATCATCGGAACCCATAAGTTCAGCTATGACCTGTGGGGGAATACGGTCAACATCGCCAGCCGGATGGAATCCCACGGGATTCCGGGGGCCATCCATGTCTCTTCTGAGATATACGAGCAGTTGAAGGATCGATACAGGTTCGAAAGCCGGGGGATTATCGATATAAAGGGAAAAGGGGAGATGGAGACTTGGCTGTTGAAGGATAAAAAGGGGGATGGGAAATGATCAAATGGTTCGACGGCATCAAGATCAAGTACAAGCTGCTCTGTATCGGGATCGGCGGCATTCTGCTCACCACTCTCTTCATGGTGGCCCTGGCCGTCTGGCAGGGGGACCTGCTCACCCGGCACGCCCGGATCGAAGCGGAAAAGCTGATCGACGCGGATCTTGCCCATATCGCGGAAAGCGTCTACAACCTGATCGCGTCCCAGGATGAATCGATCCGGCAGAAGGTGATCCATGATCTGAACGTGGCCCGATATGTTCTCGATAACAGGGGCGGGGTTCAGATCTCCGACGAGATGGTTCAATGGGAGACGATCAACCAGTTTTCCCTGGAGAAGAAGCATGTCCTGCTGCCAAAGATGATGATCGGGGGCCATTGGCTCGGCCAGAATGCGCGGATGGATGTGGAAACGGCCGTAGTTGACGAGGTCAAGCGCCTGGTGGGCGGAACCGCCACGATCTTTCAGCGGATGAACGAGGCCGGAGATCTGCTGCGCGTGGGAACCAATGTGGAAAAATTGGATAAGAGCCGGGCCATCGGGACCTTCATCCCGGCCGTCAATCCGGATGGATCGGCAAACCCGGTGGTTTCAACCATCATGAAGGGGGAAACCTATCATGGCAATGCCTATGTGGTCAATGACTGGTACGTCACTGCATACGAGCCGATTCTGGACCAGGCCGGCGAGCTGGTGGGGGTCCTATATGTGGGGGTGCGGCAGGAGAATATCCGGGCCCTGCGCGAGGCCATCATGCGGGTGCGGATCGGAGAATCGGGCTCCGTCTTCATCATGGGAGGCGCGGGACAGAACCGGGGCAGGTATATCATCTCAAAAGACGGCCTCCTGGACGACCTGAGCGTTTGGGACGCCACCGACTACGACGGAAACCTGTACATCCGATCGATCATCGCAAAGGCCCTCGCCCTCGAACCGGGCCAATATGAGACCCAGCGCTACCGCATCGAGGATCAGAAGAACATGGCCCCTCACGGCGTGATTACCCGGATCTCCTATTACAAACCGTGGGACTGGGTCATTGGCGCCACCGTCTTCGAGGATGAGATCAAAGGCTTTCTTCAGCCGTTTTCGGACGGTTATCAGAAGATGATCCACATGTTCATTCTGGTGGCCTTCATGACCGCGCTCTTCGGCGGCTGCGTGGCCTGGCTCCTGGCCGAAAAGATCGCCATGCCCATGATGGCCATCACGGCTGCTGCCACCCGCCTGACACAGGAGGATCTGCCCCGTCTCACCGAATCCATGGGCGCGGTGGAGGCCGGGGACCTGACCGTCGGCTTCGCGTTTGAAAGCGAACCGATCCGGATCAAGGCCACGGGCGAACTTCAGATGCTGGCCCAGGCCTTCAACAGCATGAATCAGTCTCTGACCGCGGTGGGCGGGGCCTTCACGCGGATGGTTTCCAATCTGCGGGAGCACGTCGAGGTTCGCAAGGCCGCGGAGCAGGCGCTGAAGGATAGCGAAAGCCGGCTTCGGACGATCATCGAGCAGTCCCCCATCAGTATTCAGATCTATTCGGAGGAGGGAATCCTGAAGGAAATCAATGCCGCGTCCGAACAGTTGTTCGGGGTTCCCGGGGACCGGATGATCGGTATCGATCTTTTCAAAAACCGGCAGGTGGAAAAGATGGGACTGATCCCGTATCTGGAAGAGGTCCGGGGGGGGCGGACCATCCACGGCATCGAAAGCAGATATCAGGTCAACGGAAGCGAAGGTGTCGAGGAGAAGAGGGAGGTCTGGATCAGAAGCTGTTTTTATCCCATCCGGGACAAGAACGGAAAGATTCTCAATTTCGCGATCATGCATGAAAACATCACCGATCTGAAGCAGCATCAGCTCCACCTGGAGGATCTGGTGGGCGAGCGCACCCGGGAGCTGGCCGAGGCCAAGGAGGAGGCCGAGATAGCCAACCGCTCCAAGAGCGCATTTCTGGCCACCATGAGCCATGAGATCCGCACCCCCATGAACGGCGTGATCGGCATGACCAGCCTGCTGCTGGACACGAAGATGACCGACGAGCAGCGGATCTTCGCGGAAAACATCCGCAACAGCGGGGAATCCCTTTTGACCATCATCAATGACATCCTCGATTTCTCCAAGATCGAGGCGGGCCACCTGGAACTGGAAAACGCGCCCTTCAGCCCCCAGGAGTGCGTTGAATCGGCCATCGAGCTGGTGGCGGTAAAAGCCGACGAGAAGGGGCTGGAGCTGGCCTGTATGATCGATCCTGACGTGCCCCCGGCCATCCTGGGAGATGAGACCCGCCTGCGCCAGATTCTGCTCAACCTGCTGGGCAACGCGGTCAAGTTCACCGAAAAGGGAGATGTGCTGGTGGCGGTCAAGGCGTCCCAGGCAGGGGCGGAAAATTCCGAGGGGGCAGGTCCGAAGCAGTATGAGCTGGAATTTACCATTCGGGACACCGGCATCGGCATTCCCGAAGACCGGATGAACCGGCTCTTCAAGTCTTTCAGCCAGGTGGACGCCTCCACGTCGAGACGATACGGCGGCACCGGC
>JAABSZ010000022.1:0-29654 GCA_011390135.1 Desulfobacteraceae bacterium
CGGACCCAGGGGATCATTCCGCCCCGTCCGAGAAAATATCCAATCGACGAGGCAACCCCGTGAGCAGCACGATACTCAGCCTGAAAGAACTGACCAAGAACTTCGGCGGCCTGACCGCTGTGGACAACGTCTCCTTCGACGTTCAAAGCGGCGGGGTCATGGGCCTGATCGGCCCCAACGGCGCGGGCAAGACCACCGTCTTCAACCTGATCACCGGCAACTACAAGCCGGACAATGGCCAAATCCTCTTCGACGACCAGGAGATCACCGGGTGGCGCACCCACAAGGTGGTGATGCTGGGAATCGCCAGAACCTTCCAGACCATCCGCCTCTTTCAGAACCTCTCGGTGCTGGAGAACGTATTGGCCGGATGCCACTGCCGGATGCGCACCGGTGCATTCGGCGCGATGTTCAGGACCCCGGCCGGGAAAAAAGAGGAGGCCCACTCGCTGGAACTGGCTCTGGAGCAGCTCGAATTCGTGGGCCTTCGGGAAGAGGCCAGATCCCTTTCCAAAAACCTCTCCTACGGAAATCAGCGTCTGCTGGAGATCGCCCGGGCCCTGGCCACGGGTCCGAAAATGCTGGTGCTCGACGAGCCGGCCGGGGGCATGAACGAGCAGGAGACCGATGCCCTGATCCAACTCATCGGGAAGATGCGGGAAAGGGGCCTGACGATCATTCTCATCGAGCATGACATGGGGCTGGTGATGCGGGCCTGCGAGCATCTGGTGGTTATCGAATACGGCCGGAAGATCGCGGAGGGAAACCCGGAGGAGATCAAGGAGAACCCGAAGGTCATCGAGGCCTATCTGGGAACGGATGAGGAGGAATAGAGGGGCTTATGGCACTGCTTGAGGTCAAAAATCTGCATGTAAAATACGGCAATGTGGAGGCCCTTCACGGCATCGACATCGAGGTAAACGAAGGCGAGATCGTCACCATATTGGGGGCCAACGGCGCGGGGAAATCGACCACCCTGATGACGTTGAGCGGGATCATCAAGCCCTCGGAAGGGGAGATTCTGCTGGAGGGGAAGCCGCTGCACCGGCTGCCGGCGCACAAGGTGGTGCGGGAGCGGATCACCCAGTCCCCCGAGGGAAGGCGGGTATTCGGCACCCTCACGGTTCGGGAGAACCTGAACCTCGGAGCCTTTACCGCCAAAGATCCAAAGCAGACCGAAAAGAACCGGAAGTGGATCTACGAACTCTTTCCGAGGCTCGAAGAGCGGAGACAGCAGCTTGCGGGAACCCTTTCGGGCGGGGAGCAGCAGATGCTGGCCATAGGCCGGGCACTGATGAGCAACCCGAGAATCCTGCTGCTGGACGAGCCGAGTCTGGGGCTCGCCCCGATCCTGGTCAAGACCATCTTCGACACCATCCGCCAGATAAACGAGACCGGGGTGACGGTGATCCTGGTGGAGCAGAACGCCCGGGTCGCTCTGAAACTGGCCCACCGGGGCTATGTCATGGAGGTGGGCCGGATCGTGATGCAGGATTTTGCGTCCGCACTTCTCTCCAACCCGGAGGTGATCAACGCGTATCTGGGCGGAAAGGACTGATCCATCCTCTAACCCAATCCTGCAATTCAAACCGAGACGAGGTGTTCATGAAGATCCCCGACCATATCCTGAATGACGCGATCTCCCTTGCCAGGCGCTGGCAGGATCGGGCAAACGACCTGCTGACCCGGGAGGAAAGGCGCAACCAGAAGAAGATGATGCGCCTTCTGCGCCACCCCATGGACAAGGTGGTGCTCACCAAGATGATCGACCAGAGCTTTAGGGCCGACAATCCCGCGCGGGTGGCGGACCAGGTCAACTTCGTGCTCCGGCGGTACGGGGTGCCGGCCTTTTTTCTCTTCCACGAACAGTTTCTCATGCGCCTTTTTCTGGCATTGGGCCGCCATTTTCCCAAGCTGTCGGTTCCCCAGATGATCGAAAGAATGCGCGAAGACAGCGCCCGGGCCGTGGTTCCCGGTGAGGCCGACGCGCTCTATCCGCACCTGCGGAAGCGTAAGTCCGAGGGGGTGCGGATGAACATCAACCACATCGGGGAGGTGGTGCTTGGGGAAGAGGAGGCCGAGCACCGGCTGAAAAGCTATGTGGATGACCTGGAAAATCCCGAGATCGAATACATCTCGGTAAAGATCTCCACAATCTACTCCCAGATCAGCGGCCTCGCGCTGGAGCAGACCGTGGAGGCACTGAAAGAGCGGCTCACCCGCCTCTTCGGGACCGCAGAGGAGAATACCTTCGTCCATAAGGACGGCCGGAGAAGCAAGAAGTTCGTCAACCTCGACATGGAGGAGTACCGGGATCTGGAGATCACCTCCCAGGCCTTCATCCGAACCCTGAATCAGCCGGAATTCAAGGACCATGCAGCGGGCATCGTGCTCCAGGCATATCTGCCCGATTCCTTCGCGATGCAGCAGGAGCTGACAAAGTGGGCCGTAAAGCGGGTCGCGGACGGCGGCGCGCCCATCAAGATCCGGATCGTCAAGGGCGCGAACATGGAGATGGAGCTAGTTGAGGCGGCAACGTACAACTGGCCTTTGGCCCCCTACGACAACAAGCTCGATGTGGATGCCAACTACAAGCGGATGGTCGATTACGGGATGCAGCCGGAGAACATCCGGGCGGTCCATATGGGGATCGCCTCCCACAACCTCTTCGAGCTGGCCTATGCGTTCAAACTGGCCCAGCACTACGGCGTAACCCAATACTTCACCTTCGAGATGCTCGAGGGGATGGCCGACCATATCCGCAGGGCCATCCAGGAGATGTCCGGAGAAGTGCTACTCTACGCGCCCGTGGCCTCCCGGGAGCAGTTCATCAACGCGATCGCCTATCTGATCCGGCGCCTGGACGAGAACACCGCAGAGGAGAACTTTCTCCGGTACTCCTTCAACCTCACCACCGATTCCAAAGAATGGCGCTTTTTAGAGGAGCGGTTCGTTGCCTCCTGTCACCAGAAGGATAAAGCCAAGATCGGCCCCAACCGGGTTCAGGATCGAAACATTGAGACCTTTCCGGAGGAGGTCAGCCCCTATTATGACAAGCAGTTTTTAAACGAGCCTGACACGGATTGGTCCCTGAGCGCAAATCGAAAATGGGCACAGGGGATTCGGGAGAAGTGGAAGAAGAATCCCGGGGATGCGCCCATAGAGGTTCCTCTGGTTGTAGCCGGCGAGGAGATCTTTTCAGGACGAGACCAGCGGGATTATTTGGACCCGAACCAGTACCATGAAAATGTCCTGACGGCAAAGTATGCCCTTGCAAATGACGAGGATGCGGAAAAGGCCGTGGCCGCGGCAAAGGCCGATCCGGACGGATGGCGGCAGAAGAGCCATGAGGAGCGGTGGAAGATCCTGGCCGATGTGGCAATGGAGCTTAGAAAGGCCCGGGGGGATCTGAACGGCGCGGCATCGGCCAACACCGGAAAGGTCTTTACCGAAACGGACCCTGAGGTCTCCGAGGCCGTCGATTTCACCGAGTTCTACCCGTGGACCGCGGAGAAATTCATCAACGGCTTTGAGAGCATCAAAGCCTCCCCCAAGGGGGTCGGGCTGGTGATCTCCCCCTGGAACTTTCCCGTGGCCATCCCCACGGGCGGGATGATCGCATCTCTTGCGGCCGGCAACACCGTGATCTTCAAGCCGGCTTCTTCGGCCATTCTGGTCGGCTGGGAGATATGCAAAGCGATCTGGCGGGGCGGGGTCTCCAAAAACACCCTCCAGTTTCTCCCCTGCTCCGGGGCCGCCACCGGAAAGAGACTGACCGAGCATCCGGATGTTGACTACATCATCCTCACCGGCGGGACCGATACGGGGATGTCGATTTTAAAACAGCGGCCCGATGCCTATCTCGCAGCCGAGACAGGCGGCAAGAATGCCACCATCGTGACCGAAATGGGGGATCGGGATCAGGCCATCAAAAACGTCCTCCACTCGGCCTTCAGCAACTGCGGCCAGAAGTGTTCGGCCACCTCACTGCTGATTTTAGAGCCAGCGGTCTTCAACGACGAGAACTTCAAGCGGCAGCTCGTAGATGCGGCAAAGAGTTATCCGGTGGGATCGTCCTGGAACTTCAAGAACAAGATGGCCCCGATGATCCAGCCCCCAAAGGACGATCTTTTAAGGGCTCTTACCACTCTGGAGCCCGGGGAGACATGGGCGTTGAAGCCGCAGATGGTCGACGACAATCCCTATCTCTGGACCCCGGGAATCAAATGGGACGTGACGCCCGGCTCCTACACACACATGACCGAGTTCTTCGGCCCCCTTTTGGGGGTAATTAGGGCCGATGACCTCGACCACGCGATCGAGCTGGTCAACATGACCGGCTACGGCCTCACTTCGGGGCTGGAGAGTCTGGATCGAAGGGAGCAGGCCAAATGGAAGGCCGGGATCAAGGCCGGGAATCTCTACATCAACCGAGGAACCACCGGCGCGGTGGTCCTGCGCCAGCCCTTCGGCGGCATGGGCAAATCCGCGCTCGGGGCCGGGATCAAGGCCGGAAGCCCCAACTATGTCTTCCAGTTCATGGATTACGAGGAGACCGGATATCCGGCCGTCGGGGCCATTAAAAAGGATTACCGGCTTCTGGAAGTGGCGCACCACTGGCGCAAAAAGATCGACTGGGGGGAGATGGCCGGGATCGCGCCCGAGATCAACAAGACCATCCGAGCGATCCTGAGCTACCTCTACCATTACGAGGATGAGTTCTCCGTCGAGAAGGACTACTTCAACATCCGGGGGCAGGACAACCTCTTCCGGTATCTGCCGGTGGGAACCGTGGTGGTACGGGTGCATCCGGATGATACCCTGTTCGAGGTTCTGGCGAGAATTGCCGCGGCAAGGATCGCAGGATGCATCCTTAACGTGAGCATCCCGCCGGATCTGAACAACGAGGTGGTGGGGTTTCTCGAAGGTGAAGAGGGCAAGCGGTTCATGCCGGACCTGCCCATCTCCCGGGCTACGGACGACGAGCTGATCAAGATGATGCCCAAGGCACAGCGGTTCCGGTATGCTGCGGCCGACCGGGTTCCCATGAAAGTCTTCGAGGCGGCCGCAAAGACCGGATTTTACATCGCCCGAACCCCGGTGATGATGGAGGGCCGGATCGAACTGCTCCACTACATCCAGGAGCAGGCCATCTCCAACAGCTATCACCGGTACGGCAATCTCGGGGAGCGGGGGCTGGTTCGTTAAAATGCAATCCCCCTCTTGCCAAACCGGGCAAGAGGGGTTATAGTGTAAACCAAAGAAGGGGCAGTGCTATGCCGGCTATTCGCACAGAGGCCCCCTTCGCTGTCCGGCCATCGACTGCGGCCCTAGATCCGGATAGTCAAATGTGGGTCGCCCCGGAAGTGGGGACACCGCGGTGCCCCCACCTGGGTTATTCTTTTTTTACCCCTTGTTCCCGTCCAGCATCCTCCTAAGCCGATCCCGCTCGGCCCTTAATTTGATCAGCTCGAACTTAAACTTCTCCTTCCGGTCATAGGGCGCGTCCTCGAACTTCTTTTCCAGCGCCTCCACCTCCCGGATGAGGCGGTAGAGATCCATCGCGATCAATCGAATCGTCATGGCTTGCTTTCATCGAGGAGCGTTTTGCCTACTCCTCTTTGGCCTCCTCGGGCTCGATCTCCGGCTCGACGGCCGGCGGCTCGATCTCCTCTTCCGATTTGGCCATTTCAGGCTCCTCGCCGATTTCGACCGCTTCGGTTTCCGAAACCGGCAGATTTCCCGCCAGCGCCTCCTCGGCCTCCATCTTCTTCACCTCATCCCTTGTCGTCTTCCGGTAGGTCCCCCGCTTTACGGCAACGACCTTCTTCTGATCCTTCAGCCGGAAGATGATGTTGTTGATCTTTGCCTTCTCAAAACCGGTCTTCCTGCTGATTTCATCGAGGCTGATCCCGTCCGCTTTGGCCCTTTTGATCACCCCATAGACCTTGTCGATGGCCGACTTTTTCTTCTTTTCCTGGCCTGGTTCCTTTCTCGGCCTTCCGACGGGTCTTTTCACCTGCGGCGCTGCTTCTTCTTCGGCTGCATCCTCAAATACTTCCGGCATTTCCGGAAAAACCTCTTCAGGCGCTTGGGCCTCCTCTTCGGCTTCCTTCTCCGGGGTCTCCTTCATTTTGTCGAGCATTTCGGCAAAAGAGTAGATCCCCTTTGAGACCGCCTTCAAACCGCCCGAAAAAGTTTTCATAAAAAGATCCGTTTCATTCATTTTTACCTCACATGGCAGGAAGTTAACGATAATGTCTCTGCTTATTATTTTACTTCTCTTTCTCATTCTCTCTATACGCTATTTGAAGTAAAAATGCAAATTTCAAGTGAAAAATATACCTTGCCATACTTTTCTCCCCATGATAATAATTTTTAAAAATGGTTTCCAACTCCCGGAGGAGGTACAAAATGGCGACGAGCGAACAACATTCATGTATCAGTGATGTGTTTGAAAAAATTGGTGATTTTACCTGGAATGATGCGGAGAGCTGGGCCGGATTCTGCGATGCCGTAGGCATGGACCCGATACCGTTTTTAAAGGTGATGCTGGAATCAATCTGCCCGGTTCACTGCTGCTCAAGTCCCTCTGCGGTCCCCGGATGTCCCTCAGCCATGCAGAATGCGGAACTATGGGTGGTCCTCAACGGCAAGAATACACGGTTTTTTCTTGTTGAATAGGTTAAAAAAGCGGGGTGGAATCAGGGCCGGATAAAGTACTGCATCAGAAGAGCCCAAAATAATAGGGAACAACCGGAAAAAACTGCGGAACCAATTTAAGATTCAGGCAAGGGTTGAAGCTTCAGGCAAGGGAGCGGAGGGATTTCGTCTTTCCGTAGGTCCGCCACCGGGAGCGTGCGGCCGCGGTCAACGGCCCCACCCGGACATCCACATAGTCGTAGACTTTAGGATGGCTTTTGCCTGGCGAGGGCCGCAGGATTCTGCCGAGATACTGGATCACCCGGCCCCCGAACCGGATGGGCGTCGCGATGAAGAGCATCGAAAGGTTTTTGCAGTCGAACCCTTCTCCGATCAACTGCCCTGTAGCAATGACAATTCGAACCTCACCGCTGTTCAGGGCCTCGATCACTTCCCGCCGGCGGGCCTGAGGGATCTCCCCGGTCAGCAGTTTGGCTCCGAGTTTATATTTGAAATTGATCAGGGCCTGTAGAATCTCACAATGTTTTTTCCGATCCGAAAGGATTAAAATCGCGCCCTCATTTTCCGCTGCGGCCGCGGCCACATCTGAAGCGATCAGCCGATTCCTTCCATCATCGGCAATCAGCTCCGAAAGCATCTTGCTGTACTCCCGAACCGGATCATGATAGGGGACGAAATCGGTCTTTCGGAAGATCACCTCGGCCTGGAGAATATGCCCCTCCTCCCGCAGCGCGTCGGCCTCGACTTCATGGGTGAAGGTTCCCATGTGCCAGTAGATCAGTTTGGAGAGCTTGTCCCTGCGCCAGGGGGTGGCTGAAAGGCCCAGCATATACTTTGAATCAAACGCGGAAACCGCCTCTGTAAAGGTCCGGCTGGGGATCCGATGACACTCGTCCACGATTAGATAGCCGACGGAAGGAGCAACCTTTTCCGCTCTCTTGTAGAGCGTCTGGATCAGTGCAACGGTGATCCGCTCTCCGATGACAAACTTTCCCGAACCGACCAGCCCAACCTCTTCAGCAGGTATCCCCATGAAATCTTCGATCCGCTCGATCCACTGATCGGCAAGGGCCTTGGTATGCACAACCACCAGGGCCGGCTGTTTCCGCGCGGCCACTGTATCGAGCGCCATAACGGTCTTGCCGCTGCCGGTGGGTGCGCAGAGGACACCGAACTCCTTGGGCAGGATCGTATCAACGGCCTCCTGCTGAAAGGGCTTCAATTCTCCGGTAAAGGAGAATTGGACCGGCGGAAGCGTGCGCCGTCTGTCCACCAGTTCAAAGGGGACATCCATCTCCCGGCAGAGATCGATGAGCTTTCGGATATAGCCCCGGGGAAGGATGAGAGTTTTGTCCTTTCCTTCGAAACAGAAGCTCAGGACTTCGGGAACCCCTTTGTTCCATCGGCCCAGCCGTTCGTTTTCCAGCCATTTAGGGTTTTTGAAGCGTAGAGCATCGAAGAGGCGCTCTTTGAGTTCATCCGGAACATCTTTCAGAAAAAGCCGGTTTTTAAGGGTGAAGATCACAAATCAAATGATTAGGCAGGGGGATCAGGCCGGCAGAAGGTCATAGAAGTAGGTCATCACGTCGGAGCGGGTCACGATCCCGATGATCTTTTCCTCTTCAACCACCGGAAGCCTTCCGATATCGTGCTTGACCATAATTCTGGCGGCCGCGAGCGGGCTCTTCCCCGGCTCGATGGTGAGCACATCCCGGCTCATAAAGGCCTTGACCGGGGACCTTTCCCCCTTTTTCTTCCGGATCTTCTTGAAATCCCGGCGGGAGACGATTCCCACAAGCCTTTCCCCTTCCACCACCGGAAGTCCGGTGCAGCCCTTCTCCCGAAGCAGGTGAGCCACTTTATCCATCGGCGTGCCCGCATCGACCGTGAAGACCGGAAAGGACATGAGATCGCTGATCTGAACCGATGCACCGCCGTTTCCGAAGAGCAGGTCTTCGATCATCCCCTCCACCGCATCGGGATTGACCGATTTGAGCATCGCGGAGCCCGCGCCCGGATGTCCCCCGCCGCCGAGGCCCCGCATCACGGCCCCCATATCGAGCGCCACATTGTCGCTGCGGCCGATGACCATGCACCGATCTTCCGGCGTGCTGAAGATGCCGAAGGCCGCATCCACATTGAGGATCTGCCGGTACATGTTGACCACGAGGGAAAGGCCCCCGACATGGCCCTTCACCGGGAGTTTGTTGATGCTGATGCTGTAGCCGTTGATCCACTTTCGGTCCGCATTCTCCAGCATCTTGAAGAGAACGTCCTTCTGCTTCTCTCCGTAGGCGGGCCGGAGCAGGGTTCCGACGATCTTGAGGTCCGCGCCGTTCTCCAGGAGCCAGGCCGCGGCATACGCGTCTTCGGGTGTGGTGGCCGGAAACATGAGGCTTCCGGTATCCTCGTAGAGGCCCGCGAGAAAGAGGGTTGCCTGGATCGGCGTCAGTTGGACCGCGTTTTCCTTCAATGCACGTACCATCAGGGTGATGGCCGCGCCAGTCGGCTCCTGGCACCGCCAGTCTGCCTCGATGTCTCCGCCCTCCATATGATGGTCCCAAAGGATGATCTCCAGATCCTTCCGGGGCTGCAGGGAACGAATCCGGCCCAGCCGATTCCAGGCGTTCGCGTCGGTGATGATGAGACGCTTTACCGATTCCGGGTCGATCTCGTCCCATGTCCGGGTCTCGAAGACATCCTTGTGGATGGCCAGAAATGCCCGGACATTGGCATTGATGGTCTTTGGAAGCACCGGAACCGCGCCCGGATAGAGAAGGGTTGCGCAGATCGCGGTTGCAAGGGCGTCGAAGTCGGTGTTTTTGTGGGTGGTGACCAGTTGCATCATTATTAAAATGGACGCGATGGACAAAATGGACAAAATTGACGGGATGGACGGAATGGACCGCCAGATGCACCGAAGGATAACCGGCTATCCGGTGGTCTCCTCTTTGACCTCGCCGTCGATGACATCATCTTCGTTCCATTCGATGGCGGGCCGGTTCTTCTCCTCCTGAGCGTGCTCCAGGGCCAGTTGCCGCTTGTGCTTGAACTCGAGTTGAATCCGGAATTTGTTCATATCGGTCTGGCTGTCGATCGCCTTTTTGGCCAGCAGGAACCGGAGATAGACGATCCAGGCAAAGATTCCCACCGCTAGGGTTGTGCCGCCGATGAATGCCCATTTGTACCGGACCAGGGTATCCATTCCCACTTGCCCCAGATAGGTGACCACATTGGGAATGATCCAGTAGGCCAGCACCCCTAAAAGGATGAGAAAGCCGATCGTGAATATATTGAAGCCGCTGACCGCGGAGACCACCTTCTCCAGACTGCTCGCGTCGTCTGCCGCGGTCGATGGTCCGTTTCTGGCGGTTTCCGTTTCATCGGTCTCACCGTAAAAGAGGGAGATATAGGCCCGCACCGTGAACGCGAACATCAAAATGATGCCCAGGGGAATCCCGATCGCGGCCACGAACCATGCACGGAACGGAAATGGCTCATCCTCCCGCTGAAGCCGCACCTCATAGTTCTCAAAGGGGCCGAAGGTCTTTTCGAAATAGTATTTGTTGAAATCACTCAGGCTTCTGCCGCTGGTCTCATGGATGACGTTTCCATTGTCGTCGATCACCTGAAGCCATGATTTCTTTCCCGATTTCATCACCGCGACCGCAAAGATCTCCAGCTCGATCAGGAAGAGCGCGACCGCGATGATGATGAAGACTGTCTTGTTTTCCCGCACGATCTCCGAAATGTTCTTTTTTGCCATATGAATTCCCTTTGATTTCGTAGGATTTTTCCGGTAATAAAAAAAGGAGGACCATCCTTTTCATATTTTATGTTATGTAACACAGAGAACGGATAAGATTCAAGGATAAAGCAAAGGCCCTAACAGGAAGACAGGGAGAAAGAGGCAAGGAGGATTATGCAAGAGATTCGAAAGACCGCAAGGGAACGGATGAAAGGATACTGCCGGGTCTGTCCGGTCTGCGATGGAAGAGCCTGCGCCGGAGAGGTTCCGGGCATGGGAGGAATCGGCACGGGGGCATCGTTTCGGGCCAATATCGATGCCTTGGCCGCGGTCCGGTTCAACATGCGCCTGATCCATGATGCGGTCGAGCCGGACACCAGAACCACGGTGATGGGAAACCTCTTGGAGATTCCGGTTCTGGCCGCGCCCATCGGCGGGGTCTCCTTCAACATGGGCGGCAGGATCACGGAAGAGGAGTATATTTCGGCCGTGCTGGGGGGATGCGCGGAAAAAGGGACCCTCGGCTGCACCGGTGACGGGGTTCCGCCCTTTATTCACGAGGCCGGCTTTTTAACGATCCGGACATTATATGGCAAAGGCATCCCCTTTATCAAGCCCTGGGAGGAGCAGGAACTCTACCAGAAGCTGGAGATGGCGGCCAACAGCGGGGCCGAGATGGCCGGCATGGACATCGACGCGGCCGGGCTCGTCACCCTGCGCCTCATGGGGAGGCCCGTCTCGCCGAAGCCGCTGCCGAAACTCCGGCAGATCATCGAAAACACGCCGCTGAAGTTCATCCTGAAAGGCATCATGACGCCGGATCAGGCCAAGCTCGCGGTCGATTCCGGCGCTGCCGCCATTGTGGTCTCCAACCACGGGGGCCGTGTACTCGACCATACCCCGGGAGTCGCGGAAGTCCTCCCTGCGGTCTCCAAGGCCGTCAACGGTCAGATTGCAGTATTGGCCGACGGCGGGGTCCGTACCGGCGGAGATGTGCTGAAGATGATCGCGCTGGGCGCGGACGCGGCCATGATCGGACGCCCATTTTCCGTGGCCGCAGTCGGAGGGCTGAAGGAGGGCGTCATCACCTATCTGGAGACCCTCAAAACCGAGCTGATCCAGGCCATGGTTCTCACCGGCTGCAAGGATATATCCTCGGCAGATCCATCGATCCTCTATGGTTTTGAAGGAAAGGGTTTCAAAGGAAAGGGAGATTTTAGATCATGAAGAAGGTAATCGTCTCGGTAGTGGGGCGGGATCGTCCCGGCATCATCGCGTCGGTCTCCCGGATTCTTTTTGATCGGGAGTGCAACCTTGAAAACGTAAGCCAGACGATCCTGCAACTGCAGTTTTCCGGCATCTTCATCGCGACGGCCCCTGAAGATCTGTCGACCCGACTCCTGGAAGAGGAGCTGGCCCGGGGGCTTTCCCCTTTGGGGCAGCACGTCTTTGTCAATGATTTGGAACCGGCCGAGCCCGATCCGGTCTTTTCAGATGCCGAACCGATCATCATCACCACCCGGGGCCCCGATCGGAAGGGTCTGGTCTCCCGGTTCACGGAGATCATCGCGCAATATGGAGCCAATGTAACCAACCTCCAGGCCGTCTTCAAAGGCGGGGATGACCCGAACCGGAACATCATGATCTACGAGGTGGATGTGCCCCGCAGCGGAGACCCTGCCGGCCTCTATGCCGATCTGCGGAAAAAAGCCGAAGAATTAGAGCTGGAGATCAGCATCCAGCACCGCCTCATCTTCGAGGCCATGAACCGGATATGAGGCCGTTTTCCATAACCGGTTGCCTTTTGACCCCGAATGCTCTACAACAAAGAAGAATATCATCGGACGTCCATCGGTCCTTTGGGCATCCACCTGTCATTTGGGCATCAATCAGTCCTTTTAGGCATCCATCGGTCCTTTAGGTCGTTTATGTCCTTTTTGTCCCTTTGTCCTTTTCTGCCGTTAAAGGAGACCATATCATCATGAAAAAAAATATCCTTGCAGCACTCGACGATTCCCTGCATTCAAAGCATGCAGTCCAGTATCTGCTCCGAATTTCGTCTCTTATCAAAGACTTCTCCTGCACCCTTTTGATGGTGCAGCCCGATGTCTCCGGCTTCATGGTGGACGAGGCCAAAAAGGATATCAATGCCAGACTCGCCCTGGAGAAGATCCGGCAGCGTAATGCCGAAAGCGCGACCGACTGCCTGACAAGGCATAAAACCTCCATGTGCGAAAAGGGCCTGGCCGAAAACTGCATCGAAATTCAGACCCTGCCCAAGAAGATCGGCCTGGCCAAGGATATCCTGGTCCACGCGGAAGAGAAGCGCTTCGACGCGATCGCGGTGGGTCGAAGGGGCATCTCCCGGATGCAGGAGCTTTTTTCCGGCAGCGTCACCGGAAGCCTCATCGAGCACTCCAAGGTCATCCCCCTCTGGGTGATCGACGGAGATGTTGCCAACACCGACATCATGCTCGCGGCAGACGGCTCCGAGAGCGGAATACGGGCCGTGGATCACATCAGCTACATCTTTGCCGGCAGCCCCGATGTAAAGATCACCCTGGTCCATGTCCTTCCCTCGATCAAGGAGTACTGCCCCATAGACTTCGAAACAGAAGACAAGGAGATCGAGGATCTGATCCTCCGGGGGGACAAAAAGTGCGTGGAGGATTTTCTTGTCCACGCCTATAAAAAGTTCAAAGATGCCGGCATCACAAAGGATCAGATCCGGATCAAAGACCTTCCCAAAGCCCGGAACATCGGCAAAGCCCTGGTGCAGGAGGCAGAAGAAGGCGGCTACGGAACCGTCGTCTTCGGGCGGCGGGGGATCGGCAAGTCCTTTTTCATGGGCAGCGTCTCCAACTATCTCGTAAACAAGCTCTCGGGCCGGGCCATGTGGCTGGTCTCCTGACAGGAAAGCCAGGTTTGCCCGAAACAGATGCAGCGCCATCAATATAAAGAAAAGATCGGATCGAATTATTACCATGCTGAGTGAAAGAGAAATCCTCTCCACCATAGAAATGCTCAGAAACGAGCACCTGGATGTCCGAACCGTCACCTTGGGGCTGAACCTCTTCGACTGCGTAAGCCACGATCTTTCCCGGCTTCAGGAGAACATCCGCAGCAAGATCGAGGCCCTTGCCCGAAACCTCGTCCCCTTATGCAACGAGATCGGAGACAAATACGGGATTCCGGTTGTCAACAAGCGGATTGCCATCAGCCCCGCGGCCGTATTTGCCGCGCCCTTCTCCGCGGAAGAGATGGTTCTCGTGGCAAAGACTTTGGATGACGCGGCAAAATCGGTCAATGTCGATTTCATCGGCGGATTTTCCGCGCTTGTGGAAAAGGGGATCGCGAAGGGAGACAGAGCCCTGATCGAGGCGATCCCCGAAGCCATGGCCGCAACCGAGCGGGTATGTGCCTCCATCAACGTGGCCTCGTCCCGGGCCGGCATCAATATGGATGCGGTCTATCTCATGGGGAAGATCATCAAAAAGACCGCGGCAATGACCGCAGATCATGACGGCATCGGGTGCGCGAAGCTCTGTGTCTTTGCCAACATTCCCGAAGACATCCCCTTCATGGCCGGGGCCTATCTCGGCGTCGGAGAGCCGGGGGCCGTTATCAATGTTGGCGTCAGCGGCCCCGGTGTGGTGAAGAAGGCCATAGATCGGGCCCTGGAAGAGAATCCGGATCTGGATCTGGGAAAGATATCGGAGATCATCAAGCGGACCTCGTACAAGGTGACCCGGGTCGGGGAACTGATCGGCCGCGAGGTGGCCGAAAGGCTCGCCATCGAGTTCGGTGTGGTGGATCTCTCTCTGGCTCCGACCCCCAATGTGGGCGACAGCGTGGGAGAGATCTTCCAGAGCCTCGGGCTGACCGCGATCGGGGTTCCGGGAACCACCGCGGCCCTTGCCCTTTTAAATGACGCGGTCAAAAAAGGGGGGGCATTCGCCTCCTCCCATGTGGGGGGCTTGAGCGGGGCATTCGTTCCGGTGAGCGAGGATCTCAATATCTCGGATGCGGCCGCATCGGGTTATTTGACCATCGAAAAGCTCGAGGCCATCACCAGCGTCTGCTCCGTGGGGCTGGATATGGTGGCCATTCCCGGGGATACTTCGGCTGAAACCCTTGCGGCCATTATCGCAGACGAGATGGCCATCGGGATGATCAACAAGAAGACCACGGCCTGCCGGATCATTCCGGTTCCGGGCAAAGCTGCGGGGGAGAGGGCCTATTTCGGGGGGCTTCTGGGGCAGTCGGTGATCATGCCGGTGAGAAATCTGACGGCAGACAACCGGTTTATCCGGATGGGGGGGCGGATACCCGCGCCGATCCACAGCCTCAACAACTGATGCTGATGGGTATTGAAGAACTTCGAATCCCCACAGAAGAGGAGTGCTACCGCTTGATCCGGGAGATGGAGATGCTGGAGCATATCCTGTCCCATTCCCGGCTCGTCTGCCGGGTGGCGCTCTATCTGGCGGATAGGATCATTGAACAAAGCTACCCTCTGAATCGGGAGCTGATCATGGCCGCGGCCCTGCTGCATGACATAACCAAGACCCGGAGCTTTGAAACAGAAGAGGATCATGCCCAGACCGGCGGTAAACTGCTGGATGACCGGGGATATCCGGAGGTGGGAAGGATCGTGGGGCAGCATGTCCGGCTGGAGATCTTCGACAGGAGCGGGCCGCCTACCGAGGCCGAGATCGTCAATTATGCGGACAAGCGGGTGCTGCATGATGAGATCGCGTCTTTGGCGGATCGGATGGACTATATCCGGCAGCGATACTGCAGGACTGCAAATCATGAAGCGCGGTACTGCAGGCTTCTTGCAGAGGCGATAGCCTTGGAGGAGAAACTCTTTCGGCTGACAGGGTTCTCTCCGGAGGATCTTGCGGGGGGAATTGACGAGAGGGTGAGAAGGAAGAAAAGGACCAAAGGGACGCAAAGGACATAAAGGACCCGAATCCTTTGGAAGGGCCTGACCACTTTGGAAGGACCCGACCATTTTGGAAGGACGCGACCCCTTTGGGCTTTCCGGAAAAAAATTGTGAGAAAATTCTACCCTGCGTCGATCATTCTGGCATTCAGCAGTTCCTGGGCCTTTTTATGGCCCAGAAGGCAGGCTTCTTTGAGATCCTCCTCCGATTTTTTCTGGTTTCCGAGCTTGTTATAGACGATGGCTCTGTTGTAGTAGGCCACCGCATAGTTGGGCTTCAGCTCGATCGCGCTGTCAAAGACCTTGAGGGCCTCCTCGTACTTTCCCGCATCGAAAAGGGATTTCCCCTTCTCCACCCGGTCAACGGCAAGGGTTCCGTGGGTGGGGGTCTTTGAGCCGGTCTTGAACGCGTACCCGCAGTGCTTGCAGACCCGGGCCTTGACCAGAACCCTTTCCGCGCACTGGGGGCAGGTCTTCATGCTCTCGACCATGCTGATGTCCCGCTTCTCCCGGATCTTTTTGGTGACGGTCACCGTATATTTTTCCAGAATCCGCTGCAGAAACATGGAGAAGGGCTTCTCGTCGATCTCATAGATCTCGATCTGGTGGTCGATCTCCTGCTTCACGATCTGCCGGTTCTCCTGGTAGTCCGGCAGAATCAACGAGAAATCGGCCAGCAGCTCGATGATCTGGCCGTATTTGTCCAGTTGGAGGTTCTGGATCGCGGCCGAGGCCCCGATCTCGTTTTTGATGTTCTCCAGCTTGAAATAGTCGAGCGCGTTCTTGATCAGGGTCCGGGTCCCGTCCCGGATGGTCTTCTCGAGGGTGGTGGTGTCGTGCTCCTTCTTCAGCCGGCGGATCTTCCGCTCATACCGCTCCTTGAGATGCCGGATCTTGACATCGTACTCCTGCTCCATCCACCGCTTCGTGATGATGAAGGTCACGAGCAGGGAGAAGATCGAGGAGAAGATGGTCGATATGAAAGAGACGCTTTTGTTCGGAATCTGAAAGGGCAGGTATGCCGACAGTCCCACCGCCACCGATCCGAGAATGATCAGACTCGCATAGATGTTCATCATTGGCTCACCTCCAAAAGTGAGGCAATCCTATCGGAATTTGGTTCGGGTTGCAATACTTTTGTGCTCTATTGCGGTCAGTTTTTCCTCAAAATCTTGACACCGGGCCAAAGATATACTACAAACAGAACAGATAATATCTTTCTTTAAATGATTATAAACACTTCAAAGGGAAAGGAAAGAGATCATGTCAGGAAAAATCAGGTTGTTGGGTGTGCTACTGGTCTTGGCGACGCTTCTCGGAGGCTGTGCCTATGCGGTCTCTCCGGTCACCGGAATGCTCTATACCGATGTTCAGGGGCCGGTCATCGCGACCGATCTTGCCAATTCCTCCCGGATCGGAACCGCAACCTGCTATTCACTGCTCGGTCTCGTCGGGGTGGGGGATGCGAGCATCCAGGCGGCAGCAAGAAACGGCAACATCACCCGCATCCACCATGTGGATCATGAAAGCCAGGTCATCTTAGGGCTCTATGCCAAGTTTACCACCATCGTTTACGGCGAATAGCAGAAGATCCAGTTTTTCCCGGATGCCCGGCCAGATTAATCGGCCGGGTATTTTTTTGGATTTTTCGGTTTTGGGCAGAGACGTTTTTTGACAAATGGGCCGTTCTTGCTTATAGTCAATAATGTATTGAGATAATCTGTGCATTCCAGGAGCCGGACCGACAAGAATGCGGGAATATCGATCCATCTGCGGTTATTCCCCTCTTTTTCGAATGATTTCAAACTTCTTTGGTATATTTGCACAACAAACAAAAAAGGAATACACACATGGCCGAAGGACAGACCAAGTCGATTCACGAAGGGCGTATAAAGTGGTACAGCGAGAAAAAGGGTTTTGGTTTCATTACCAGCGAGGAATTCGGGGACGTTTTTCTGCATCGCTCCGGTGTAAGGAAGTTCGGTTATTTCGGCTTTCAGGAGGATGATCCCGTTACGTTCCAGGTGAAAGATGGTCCAAAGGGCAAACAGGCTTTCGAGGTAAAGCCGGTGAAGAGTACCTGAAAAAGGTACAAAATTTTTAAATCAGGAAAAGGAGTATTCATGGCACAGGCAAAGCAGGGAGACACGGTCAAGGTCCACTATACCGGGAAATTGGAAGACGGAAAGGTCTTCGATACCTCCTCGGGACGGGAGCCGCTCTCCTTCACCATAGGAGAGGGAAACGTGATCGAAGGCTTTGAGTCCGGCATTGTCGGCATGGGAGTCGGAGAGAAGAAGACCCTCAATATCTCGCCGGATGCGGCATACGGAAACCGGAACGATGAACTGGTTGCGGTGGTGGAGAAGGAGAATATCCCTGAAGATATCGATGTCTCGGTGGGGCAGCAGCTTCAGGTCCGCCAGCCCAACGGCCAGACCATCAATGTTTCGGTCACGGATGTCTCGGAAGAGAACGTCACCTTGGATGCCAACCATCCCCTGGCCGGCAGGGATCTGGTCTTTGATGTGGAGATTGTGGAGATCGCCTGACCGGAACGCGAATGAAAAACCATTGCCCGTTCAATAGGCATCTCTTTTTATTTTAACGGGCGATTGAACAAAAAAGCCGCGTGGAACAGCCAAAATTTATCTGTTCCCGCGGCTTTTTTTTCAAAACTGGTCTGAAACAAAACTGGTCTGAAAACGGATGGGTTCGCTACTCTGCATCCCGGCTTTTGGGCAGGGCCAAATTGAGAAGCACCCCCATGATTCCGGCAAGGCCGATCCCCTGAATGGCAAACTCCCCGGCCGAAAAGGTCATCCCTCCGACCCCGAAGACTATGATGAGCCCCACGATGGACATGCTTCTCGGCTCGGTGAGATCCTCCCCGGCCCGGACCAGTGAGTTGAGGCCCACCACCATGATCGCGCCGAAGAGCAGCAGCATGATGCCGCCCATCACCGGCGTGGGAATGGTCTGCAGCAGCGCGCCCATCTTGCCGACAAAGGCCAGAACCACGGCAAAGATCGCGGCCCAGGTCATAATGGCCGGATTGAAGACCTTGATCAGGGCCACCGCGCCCGTCACCTCGGAGTAGGTGGTATTGGGCGGGCCCCCGAGAAAAGAGGCCACAGATGTCGCGATGCCGTCCCCCATCATGGTCCGATGCACCCCCGGATCTTTAAGATAATTCTTCCCAGTGATGGAGCTGATGGCCATAACATCTCCGAAATGCTCGATGGCCGGCGCAATGGCCACCGGAACGATGTATAAGATCGCGTGCCAGTTCCACTCCGGAAAGACGAAATTCGGCATAGCGATCCAGGGGGCCTCTCCGACAGGAGAGAAATCGACAAAACCCAAGGGGAAGCTTATGAGATAGCCGACGATTATGCCGCATAAGATCGGGATCAGGCGCAGCATGCCCCTGCCGAGCAGCGAGACCAGGATGGTTGTCCCCAGGGAGAGCATCGATACCAGCAGTGCCGGCCCTTCGGAAAAGAGAACCCCTCCGCCGTCTCCGGTCCTGCCCATGGCCATATTGACCGCGACCGGAGCCAGAACCAGGCCGATGACCATGATCACAGGGCCTGTCACCAGCGGGGGAAGAATCCGGTTGATCATCTCCACACCCTTCCAGCGGATCAGGAGGCTCAACAGGATATAGAGAAAGCCTGCGGCCATTAAGCCGCAGAGGGTGGAGGGAATCCCCCAGGTCTGCACCCCGTAGATGATGGGCGCGATAAAGGCAAAGGAGGATGCCAGGAAAATCGGGATCATCCCCTTGGTGATGAATTGAAAAATCAGTGTGCCGACCCCGGCCGTAAAGAGCGCCACATTGGGATCGAGTCCGGTCAGCAGCGGCACCAGCACCAGCGCGCCAAAGGCCACGAAGAGCATCTGCCCGCCGAGCATGGCATCTTTCATTCGAAACCGGTATTCGGTATCGACGACCGGGGAGGGGGCGGAATCGGTTCGGGTTTCGTCTGCCATGATCCCTCCTTATTTGGTTCCGAAGATCTTGTCTCCGGCATCCCCGAGGCCCGGAAGGATATAGCCGATATCATTGAGCCGCTCATCGACCGAGGCCACATAGACATCCACATCGGGGTGAGCCTCCTCCAGCCGCTCGATGCCCTCGGGCGCGGCCACCACAAAGAGCCCCTTGATCTGCCTGCAACCGGCCTCCTTGAGCAGGTCGATGGTGGCGACCAGGGTTCCGCCGGTGGCCAGCATCGGGTCCAGAATCAGCGCGATCCGCTCCTCCATGTTGCTGGTCATCTTCACATAGTAGCGCACCGGCTCCAGAGTCTCCTCATTCCGATAGAACCCGACCACGCTGACCCGCGCGGAAGGGATCATGTCGAGGACCCCCTCCATCATCCCGAGCCCGGCCCGCAAAATCGGAACCACGGTGATCTTCTTCCCCTTGATCCGCTCCACCGAAACCGGGCCCGCCCAACCTTCGATGGTCCGCTTCTCTGTGGCCAGATCCTTGGTGGCTTCATAGGTGAGCAGCCGGCCCACCTCCGAGGCGAGTTCCCGAAAATCTTTTGTGGAAATCTGCTTTTTGCGCATGAGGCCGAGCTTGTGTCTGATCAGGGGGTGGGAAACGACATGTACGGGCACGAGGGATTCTCCTTTTTGAAATCCTTATCAAGAACACTCAAGAAAAAAATATATGAGATGGCGATTTTACGGCTCAAAAACTTCCCAGTGGACGTTTAAAGGTGAATTGGGCCGGTTTGATCACCATCTGATCATACGCGGCCATGGTGTTGCCCCCGGAAGCTGCAAAGGGAACGGAAACGATGAAAAAGGCCGATCCCAGAACCGTTGCAATCATCCCGAACGGGCGGATGAGGACCAGGTCAAAGGCCATTGCCCCAGCGCTCCGGTTCTCCTCTTTGGGAATATCCTCCTTTTTCTCAATGGCTCCGGCCAGCGGTACCGCGACCAGGCCGAAAATCAGTGTAAGCACCAGCAGCCACCTGACGCATCTGCTCATCTGTATGATCCCGCGCATAACCCCTCCTTCATCGGTGGAACGGTTTTTTCAAAAAAGACCTGAAAAATCGGCAGCTCCGAGTTGACAGGCGATGGTACTTCCAATTAAGTAAAGGAATGGCAGTTGATGTGTCAAGGAAAAAGATCCCTATCGCGCCCCCAGGACCTACCTGTATTGAAGTTGCAGTACCGGTTCCCGCGCAGAAGAGCTTTACCTATTCGGTTCCCGAACCCCTGACCCGGCAGGCCCGGATCGGCAAACGGGTGCTGGTCCCTTTTGGCCGGCGCCGGCTGACCGGCTATATTCTGGGGCTCGATGCGGAACCGGGCCGTTACACCATCAAGGCGATTCTCGACATCCTCGATGACACCCCCCTCTTCCCGGAGGAGATGGTGCCATTTTTCCGATGGATGGCCGACTACTATCTCTATCCCATCGGGCTGGTGATCCGTTGCGCACTGCCCGGGGGAATCCACCAGAAGGAAATCCGAACAATAGAAATCACCCCGGCCGGAGAGGCGGCCCTCTCCGGAAAAGGGCGCCTCTCCCCGGTTCAGAAGGAGATTTTAAGGGCCATCAACCCTGTCTGTTCTCTCAAGGATCTTCGAAAAAATCTGGGAAAAAGCGTTCCCATGGCCGCGATCCGGACCCTTGAATCGGCCGGATGGGCACAGGAGCGGCGGGAGATGGCAAAAGAGCGGACTCGCCCTCTGACCGAGCGGATGGCCCACATCCGGAGCGAAGATCTCCCGGCAGAGGGGCTTTCAAAAATCAAACGGAATATCATCGATCATCTCGATGCCCAAGGCCCTCTTTCGATCCGGTCATTGAAGGCAGAATTTCCCACAGCGCCTAATCATATCCGGGATCTTGAAAAGAGGGGCTATTTAAAAATCGTCCAGGAACGGATCTTCCGGGACCCCTTTGGCGCGGCCGTGGCCCCCGATTCCCCCCTCCCCCCGACTCCGGATCAGGAAGCTGCCCTGAAAACCCTCATTCCGGCCGTGGAAAAGGGGTTTATGACATTTCTGATGACGGGCGTCACCGGCAGCGGCAAGACCGAAGTCTATATGCAACTGGCCGATGCGGTGATCCGGAAGGGAAAAAAGGTACTGGTGCTGGTTCCGGAGATCGCGCTCATCTCCCAGATTGCGGGACGGTTCCGGGCCCGCTTCAGAGATCGGGTGGCGGTTCTGCACAGCGGACTGAGCGGGGGGGAGCGGCTGGATCAGTGGACCCGCATCCTCCAGGGGAGTGCCGATATCGGGATCGGAGCCCGATCGGCCCTTTTCGCCCCGTTTACAGATCCCGGCCTCATCATCGTGGACGAGGAGCATGATCCCTCCTACAAGCAGGAGAGCGATCTCCTCTACCATGCCCGGGACATGGCCGTGGTCCGGGCAAAGCTTGCAGGATGCATGGTTCTTCTGGGATCGGCCACCCCGTCGGTGGAGTCCTATGCCAATGCGGCCCGGGGCAGATACATTGAAATCGCCCTCCCCCGCCGGATCGAATCCCGCCCCCTGCCGGAGATCACGGTTCTGGATCTGAAGAAGAACAAGGGGCAGATCGGCCCTCACCGGCTCATCACCCCCCGGCTTCAGCAGGCCATGAAAGAGACCCTGGACAGGGGGCAGCAGGCGCTTCTCTTTCTCAACCGCAGGGGATATGCCACCTTCCCGGTCTGCGCATCCTGCGGCCAGTCCATCATCTGCGGCAACTGCGACATCACCCTCACCTATCATCAGCAGGAGAAGATCTACCGGTGCCATTACTGCGGATCGGGACGCCCCCTCAATACCCCCTGCACCATCTGCGGCTCTTCGAGCGTCAAGCTGCTCGGCTTTGGAACCGAAAAGGTGGAGGAGGCCGTCGTTAAACTCTTTCCAGAGGCCCGAACGGCCCGGATGGATCGGGACACCACCCGGCGCAAGGGCGCGCTTCTGGGAATGCTCAAAGAGCTTCAGGAACGGAAAATCGACGTGCTGGTGGGAACCCAGATGGTGGCCAAGGGCCATGATTTCCCCGGCATCACCCTGGTGGGGATAATCTGCGCGGATCTCTCCCTGAGCTTTCCCGACTTCCGGGCCGGGGAGCGGACCTTTCAGACCCTTGCCCAGGTGGCCGGCAGGGCCGGCAGGGGGGAATTTCCGGGGCAGGTGATCCTTCAGACCTGGCTGCCGGACCATTTCAGCATCATCACGGCAAAGCAGCAGGATTTCAGGGCCTTCTACCATCGGGAGATCGTCTCCCGGGGAGAACTCGGCTATCCCCCCTTTTCCCGCCTTGCCCAGATCAAGGTCAAGAGCGCCGATCGAAACCGGGCACAGCAGACGGCCCAAGGGCTCGGGGAGCTGCTGCGGGGGTTGCAAAAGCAGGAGAAATTTTCTATGGTCCCAATAGTGGTTCTGGGCCCGGTAGAGGCATCGATCCCCCGGATTTCCGGAGATTACCGCCGGCATCTTCTCCTGAAATCTCCGGAGAGCAGAGCCCTGCGCGGACTGATCGAAGATGCCCGGACCCAAACACCGAAACTTTTCAACACACCCAAGGTAAAGGTTGTCATCGATGTCGATCCTGTTTTCATGTACTGAGCATCCCCGGCTCTGCGGTTCTTTTTTCCCGCTGAAATCCATTCTTCTCCTCCTGATCCTCATGAGCATGCTGCTCTTTGCAGGGATCGGACCGCCCCCTCTGAATGCCCAGGAAGAAGATCCGGTAAGCACAGAAGCTGCCAACCCCCCGGTCCCGGCCGAGGCTATCCTGGAAAATACCGAGTTCGAGCACATCAACCGCACCCTGGAGATGACCATTGCCGCGGAAAAGGAGAGCATTGCAAAGCTTACGGCGGAGCTTTCACGGATTGAGCAATGGGAAAAGGCCATCGCGAGTGATATCAATGCCTTCAACATGAAACTCTCCTCCTACGGAAACCTGCTGATCTCCCCGGATGCTCAGGCCGGAGACATCGAAAAAGCCTGGGCAGGCCATAAGGCCGCACTGGATCGGATGACGGTCCAGCTCGAGGAGAGCCGGGTCGCATCTGCCACCATCAGCCAGATGCTGGCACAGGCCAATGAACAGTATGACCTGAACCAGAAGCGGCTCCAGGAGATCAACACCGAAAGCGAAAGCGCAGTTGAAACCCAGAAGATGGTGGAGCGGCTTCAGGACTCTTTGCGGATCATCTCCCAAAAGATCACCCTGCTGGAGTCGATCGATGGGATCTACAGCAAGCATACCAAAAGCCTGCAGGAGACCCGGGAGGCCTTTGTCAGCATCGCGCCGCGCTTTGAACAGCAGATTCAAATCCGAAAGAAAGAGGCTCTTTTCCAGCGAAAGTCCTCCCCTCTTCTTCTTCCGAAATGGATGGAACTCAAGAGCGCGTTCGAACTGCTGCTGCGACAGACAAAGGCGCTCTTCACGCAAACCTTCTGGGAGAATGAACTCCGGGCGATCTGGGGCGTAAGCCTCTATACGCTGATATCTGTAGGGATTCTACTGATTGCCTTTTTTATCCTGCTGCTTCGTCTCCACAGTTTCTTCCGTAGTTTGCCGGAGCGGCACGACCTGGAGAAACGATATCCGTGGCGCTTTTTTGCACTAAAATTGATCCAGGGATCTCTGCTGCTGCTGGGGCCTATGCTCTTTCTGCTCTTCTATGCCCTGGTACGAAATCTCTACACAACGGTTCCGCTGATCCGGACGATCATCTTTCTTCTGGGGGCCTGGCTTTTCACCCGATGGGGGGTGCAACTGCCAGAGCTTATCAGGCGTATCTTTGAGAAGGAATTTCCTGCAGAACTGGTACATCCCATAAAAATCTGCCTCTATGCCATTCGGATCTTTGCCTTTCTCTACCTGATCCTGGATTGGCTGCTGGGAAGCGGGGGGCTGATCCTTTTTCTGGTCCGGGCCCTCTTCGAGATCTTTTTGGGGACATGGATCATTCTCTACCGGAAACCGATCCAAAACCATTTCAGGCCGGCCCTTCTCTGGCTTGGGGACATCATCGTCTGGGGCGGCATCCTTCTGGAGATCGCGGGCTACGGCATTCTGGCCCTCTACTGGTACACCTCCTGGGGCTGGACCGCGGTGGTCTCCTTCTGGGCACTGCTGCTCTTCAAGATCCTGAAGGAGTGGGACCAGATTCTGAAAAGCGCGTCCCAAGCCCCTGGTGAGGGTCAGAGCAAGCCGGTTGACCCGATCGGGTGGCTGCTGATCCGGATCGGCTGGATCGTCTGGGCCGGCCTCTTTGTCATGGCCATCCTCTTTGCCTGGGGCGCAAGCCGGAGAGTGGTGAAGGATTTCTTCGCCTTTCTGGACCGGCCCATCGGAATCGGGGATCTGGAACTGCGCCTGACGGGCCTTCTCTATGCGCTGCTCATCCTTCTTTTCATCCACGCCCTGATACTGCTCTGGCGCTTTACCTTTGTGGATCGAATGCTCGCGCACAGCGGCTTCGATTCGGGGCTGAAGAACTCCATCACCGTCATCATCTCCTACCTTCTCTGGGGGCTGGGCATTCTTCTGGCTTTAAATGCGATCGGATTGAGCACCACCTCCCTTGCGGTCGCATTCGGCGCAATCGGAATCGGACTAGGTTTCGGACTCCAGAACATCTTCAGCAACTTCATCAGCGGCATCATTCTGCTCTTTGAGCGTCCCATCCAGGTGGGGGATGCGGTGGAGATCAACGGGATCTGGGGAGAGGTGAAGAAGATCAATGTCCGGGCCACGGTGGTGCAGACCTATGACAATGCCTCATTGATCATCCCCAACTCCGATTTCATCAGCAGCCAGGTCACCAACTGGAGTTTCAAGGACCTTCGGGTGCGCCGGATCATCAAGGTGGGAGTGGCCTACGGCTCTGATACGGAACTGGTGCGCGACACCCTGCTGGAGGCGCTGGATGTCCATCCCAAGGTGCTGCGCTATCCCAGGCCCTATGTGCTCTTCACCGATTTCGGAGACAGCTCTTTGGATTTTCAGCTCCGCTTCTGGACCGATATCGACAACTTCATCATGGTGGAGACCGCGCTCCGCTTCGAAATCGACCGGCTCTTCCGCCAGAAGGGGATTCAGATCCCCTTTCCCCAGCGGGATATCCATCATCACTATCCGGAAAAGCCGGCCCAACCCGTTGATAAAGAGGAGAATAAGCCAGCCGATCATAGGGAGAATCAGCAGGAGGATCTTGAGGAGGACCCGGAGGAGGATCTGAGGGCTGGACCGGCTCGACTCCCGGGTGAAAGATGAGATCGATGGGGACCCGTTGAGCCCCCCGGATCAGATGATCCGGGGGCGGGAGGAGTGATTTACCGGCGGATCACCAGCTTCTGATCCGGATGGATCGGATCTCCGGGCTTGAGATTGTTGAGACCGCGCAGCTCCTCCACGGTCAATCCATAGCGCCGGCTGATGGAATAGAGGGTGTCTCCGCCAGAGACCGTATGATAGGGCAGATCTCTCTTTTTTTCGGCCGGCCGTTTGACCGCAGGGGCAGACTCAGACCGCGGGCTCGCGGGGGCCTTTCTGGCCGCGGGGGAGGCGGCCGCGGATTCCGATCCTTCCCCTGACCGGATCTGCCGCTGCAGGTGGTCCAGTTGCTTTTCCAGACGCGCCACGGTCTCGGGCAGCTCTTGCAGCCCGTCGGCCCGCGCCGTTTCCAACTGGTCGATCCGGCTCTCCACCCGTCCGAGCTTCTCGTCGATTCGGGCCAGATCCTCGCTGACGCTCTCCATCCGGTCCATCCGCTGTTCAAATGACTCCAGCTTTCCCGCATCCACATCCCCCCCCCTGAAGAGGAAGACCACCAGCAGGATCACCAGGGCCAATATACCGGAACCGATAAGAATCACGGGCATCTGCGCATCGTTGAGCGACTGTCTCAATTTTTTCATTTCCTTCTTTTGATTTCCGTGTTAAGGTTTACCCTCTCTATGAGTTCTTGATTCTTCATACCATTTGTTTTATGGTGGTTTCAAGAACTTTCAAAGGAAAGATAATGGAAACCTGTCCTTTTCGTGAGATGCTATGAAAAATCCGATCCGTAAAAATCCATCCATATACACCTTCTTGCTATTTTTTCTCCTGCCGATCCTGCACCCTGTATCAACAGGGGCCGTCACTGTCGATCTCCAGCGGGGAAGATTGTCCGTTGAGGCCGAAAAGGCCCCACTGGGTGAATTGCTCGACGCGATCGATCAGAAATATTCATTGCGGGTGACGGGTCTGGAGGATAGAAGGGGGGAAGCCGTCAATTTTTCCGCAAAGAGCGAAACCCCGGAGCGGCTTTTCAAAAGGCTCCTGCGGCAGATCGGAGAGCAGAACTATGCGTTTGAATTTGCAGGCTCCCGTCTGCGCCGGGTCTCTGTGATGCCCGAATCGAATGGTCGGGGATCTGCCAAAGAGCCATCTCCCTTCGGATCGACCCAGCCCAACCCCCTGCCCCAGGAGGAACAGATCGCGGTGGTACGGGTGGATCGGATCATCGAAGGCAGCCAGGCCCAGAGCCTGGACCTGCAGAAAGACGATCTGGTGGTGGAATACGACGGCCTCGCCATCAACTCCACGGGTCAACTGATGCAGGAGGTGAAGAAGAAGAGCGAAAAGGGGAGCGTTGACATGTTGGTGGTGCGGGATGGTCAGCCCATGCATCTGACATTGAAGGGCGGATTCATCGGCATCCATATAGTTCCCCACCGGATTCCCCGCTACGAATACGAACGGTTCGCCTATTGACGCCAATGTGATCCTTAAAAACCCAAACCCATCAAAAGAATCATGGCCAATCCTCCCAAAGACAACGACAAGGAAAAGGATTTTCAGGAGACGGTCGCCTTCTCCCGAGAGGAGTTGGAGATACCGGCTGAAAAGGAAGAAGCGGAAGAAAAGGATTATCAGGAGACGGTCGCCCTCTCCAGAGAAGGGCTGGGGATATCTTCCGGTTCCGAATCCCCCGGATCCGGAAAAGCGGCAGATGATACCTATCAGGAGACCGTGGCCCTCTCCCGGGAAGAGATGTCGAAAAAGGCATCAGATGACGATTATCAGGAGACAATCGCTCTTTCCCGGGAAGAGATAAGGGGAAATGATCCGGATGAGGGCTATCAGGAGACCGTTGCCCTCACCAAGGAGTCGATGGGGGTCAGAGTCAGAGATCAACGATCCCAAAGAGACGAGAACGACTTCTCCGCGTCCGAAATGGAAAAGACCTTCTTCATCGAACGGGTGCTGAAGGATCGAGAAGAGGAGAAGTACCATTATCACGGGAAGATCGTCTCCGGCGGCATGGGAGCGATCCTGAAGGTGCTGGATCAGAACCTGCAGCGGACCATCGCGATGAAGGTGATCCTGCCCCACCTCAAAGACGACATCGACACCTTAAACAGCTTCATCACCGAATCACGGATCACGGGTCTTCTGGAGCATCCCAACATCATCCCGGTCCATGAGCTGGATTTCAATCCGGAATCGGGGATCTTCTTCACCATGAAGCTGGTTCATGGGGAGTCCCTGATCGATCTCCTCAAGAATATCAAATCCGGAAATATCGAATATCAGGAGCGATACTCCTCATATCATCTCCTGAACATCTTCCGCAAGGTCTGCGACGCCATCTCCTTTGCCCACTCCAGAAGCATCATCCACCAGGACATCAAGCCCCACAACATCATCGTAGGTCCCTATGGCGAGGTTCTGCTGATGGACTGGGGTTTGGCCCGTTATATCGGAGATCCCGAGGCGGAAACGGACTCTGCCACCCGAACCCTTGTCACCGACGTGCTGGAGACCGAGACCGACCGTGGGGATCTCATCAAAGGCTCACCGGCCTATATGTCTCCTGAGCAGGTCACGGGCGAGCCTCTGGACCGGCAGAGCGATATCTTCCTGATGGGCGCGACATTGTATCATATCTTTACGCTGGAGCCGCCCTATGTCGCAAAGGAGATGCAGCAGATCCTTTCCATGGCCATGAACGGAAGGCTTATCCCGCCCGAGGAGCGGCGTCCGGACCGGCAGATTCCCGAAGAGATCTGCCGGATTATCAAAAAGGCGATGTCCCCTGCGCGGGAGGATCGGTACGCATCCGTGGATGAGATGGCCGGGGATATCGATGATCTCATCGCGGGCCGGTGGACCCGGCAGGAGAAGCGCCATTTTTCCGCGGGCGAGTTTCTGATGAAAGAGGGAGAATCCGGGGAGGAGGCTTATCTGATCCTGAACGGCAGGGTGGAGGTGGTAAAAGCTGCCCACGAAAAGCAGGTGGTACTTGGGGAATTGGGTCCGGGGGATACCGTGGGCGAGATGTCGCTCATCGCATCCGTCACCCGATCCGCAAGCGTCAAAGCCGCGGAGGAGACCGAAGCCGCAATCCTGACCAAGGATCTCGTCTCCCAGAACCTCAAAAAACTGCCGCCGTATATGGAGAAGATCGTATCGGCCCTGACCGATCGGCTGCGGATCGCCAATGCCAACATCCATCCTTACGCAATCGCAGATCCGACAGATGTTGTGCTGAAGCAGCTTCGGCTTCTCTTTCGGGAGAAATCGGACAATCAGATGGAGGGTTTCTCGGCCCCGATCGACGCGATCATCTCAGAGATCGCTCAGGATCTGGGGCTTGCCCAGGAGCGGGTTCGGGAAGTGTTCGATCGGGCCGATGAAATCGGAGTGATCAAGATCCGGGCGGATCTGGTTTCGATTCCGGACATCAGCCTTCTGGGGAAATAAGCTTTTCAGACAACCGGGGAGAAGCGGGGCTGAAAAGATGACCCTGACCCTTTCCTCAGCCGAAGACCGATAAGAGCCGCCTGAAAAGCTTTCCCCGGAACTGAAACTGGGAGAGTACCATTCCGGTCATCATCAATGCGCATCCGGTCAATCCCCGCGGCGAGAGTACCTCACCAAGGATCATCCACCCGCCGATCGCGGCAAAGACCGCCTCCATGCTCAGAATGATCGCGGCATGGGAGGGATTTGCATTCCGCTGCCCCACAACCTGAAGGGTATAGGCCACCCCCACGGAGCAGACCCCGCCGTAGAAGAGCGGAACCGCGGCCGCGAGAATCCCTGAAAGGGTGATCACTTCTGTCAGGATTGCGGTGATCAGGCTGAAGACCGAACAGGCCACGAACTGGGAAAAGGCCAGATGGATCGAGTCGATCTTCGGGGAGAGCCATCCAAGAAGATGGACATGGCCGGCCCAGAAAAAAGCCCCGATAAAGACCAGCAGATCCCCGAATTCAACGGTAAAATCCTCGGTGACGCTCAGCAGATAC
>JAABSZ010000224.1:0-6011 GCA_011390135.1 Desulfobacteraceae bacterium
TCCGCCGGAGATTCTCCCCCACGATCAGGATGCTCCGGAACCGGTACTGAAACGGGTTTCTCAGCTTCTCCTCGATGGTTTCGATCTCGGCTTCGGGAACCTCGGAAAAGCGGGAGCGGAGGATCTCCTTCACCTGCCCCAGGATGTCCCGGTTGGCCGGCAGAGTATCGTCGAAGATGCGGCGGATGCGGATCATCGAAGCGGCTCCTTTTGAAAGGCCGGGGAGGGGAGGGAATCCCCAAGAATCCGGGAGAGGGCCATTTCAAAGGGAATTCCGGCCCTCTCCAGTGCCGCGGCATACCCTGCATCGGGGGACAGGCACGGATTGGCGTTGATCTCCAGGATAAAGGGTTTTCCACTTCCATCAACCCGGAAATCGACCCGGGCGTAGCCGTTCAGGCCGAAGACCGTCCACGCCCGGATCGCATATCCTTTCAATGCTTCCAGAAGCGCTCCGTCTTCATCCCCAAAATCGAACCGCCGCGGGGTGTGGTGGTATTCGTAGGAATCTTCGATCCACTTTGCAGAGTACCCCACGATTCTGGGCATGTCAGGGCCATAGCCGACAAAGCGGATCTCGGCCGGGGGCAGCACTTCCGGAATCCCGTCGGGCCTTGCCAGTACCGAAAGATTGAACTCCCGGCCGTCGATGAATTCTTCGGCAAAACAGCTTCCCCCCAAACCCGGGGCCCGCCGGGCCATCCCTTGTGCCAGTTCAGCAGGCTCCGGATCTACCAGCAGACCCTCCCGGTCCAGGCCGATGGAGGCGTGCTCCCAGACCGATTTGATGATCCAGGTTCCGGCCGATCTTTCCGAACTCCTCTTCAGAATCTCCAGGGGAGAAGGCATTGGCGGAAATGGCCCGACCCATTCGGGGGTAGGGAGATTTGCTGCCGCCATCCTCGCCTTTGCCATCATCTTGTTGGAGGTGAGCATCATGGCCGAAGCCCGGCACCCGGTAAAGGGGAGGGAGAGAGCCTCCAGCAGAAAGGGAACCGCATGGATCATGGCCCCCCGCCCCCCAAGGGATTCCACCAGATTGAAGACCAGATCGGGCCCGATCTCCTTCAGATCCCTTTCCAGCCTTTCCAGATTCAGACCGCAGGGAAGGGAAACCGGCCCGTGGCCCAGCTTCTCCAAGGCTTCCGAGACTGCCGCGGCCTGCACCAGCACATCGGCCTCATCAGGCGAAGAATCCCCTTCCACCGCATTGTGACAGACCGCTATGCGCACCGGCGGATCTCTTTTCCGAACTCGGCCCGTTGAACCCGCTCCATGGCCGAATCGACGATCCGCTCCAGAAGCTTGATAAAGGGAATGGCTTTCAGGTTGCAGATGATGGGCAGATCCGAATGCTCCGGATGTAGCCCGGCCAGAGGGTTGACCTCCAGAAAAAAGGGCTTTCCCGAAACATCGCACCGGATGTCGATCCGGCCCCCGTCCCGGCACTCCAGTGCCCGCCATGCAGCAAGGGAGAGCGCTTCGGTCTCCTTCACGATGGGATCATCTGCCCCGCTCAGCAGTTGATACTCCACCAGCTCCTCGCACTTCTCCTTGTTTGTGTAGGAATAGACCTCGGCCTCGGCATTTGCAAGCAGAATCACCTCCATGGTCCCCAGCACCTGCGCGTTTTTACCGGTTCCGGTGATGCCGACGGTGAACTCCCGGCCCGCCAGAAACGCCTCCACCAAAGCCGACTGCCGATACTGCGCGATCATCCCGGCACAGACATCCTTGAGATCTTCGACCCTTCGGACGATCGAGGCCGGGGTGATGCCCTTTCCCGTGCCTTCGGCCACCGGCTTTACAAAATAGGGCGGCGGAAAGTCGATCCCATCGAGATCTTCGATTTCGGAGATCACCGCAAAATCCGGCGTGGCCAGCCCTGCATCCCGGATCACCCGCTTGGTCATCCCCTTGTGCAGGGTGAGGCTCATCACCAGCGGGTCCGAAAAGGTGTAGGGGATGCCGTAAAGATCCAGGATCGCGGGAACCTGCGCCTCTCTTCCGATGCCGTGCATCCCCTCTGCGATGTTGAAGACCAGATCCCACCGGTCTCCGGCCGAAACGCGCCTGCATAGTTCATACCCGTTGCCGATCCGGTCCGTCTCATATCCCAGAGCCTCAAGCCCCTTTTCAATGGCTCCAACCGTATCGTCCCGGTCGAATTCCGCGGTCTCCTCCTCGGTGTATCCCATTTTGAGATACTCAGACCGCAAGTCGTATGTCAATCCAATTTTCATGATGATCATTTTCCTCTGTAATCTCTTTATAAAGCTGTTTGTGCCATCTTTTTGCCGTCTCCAGATCCATCTTCACAGCGGCCGTCAGGCAGAGACCTTTCGGCAGCAGATGGATGGGGCAGCCTTGGGCCGGATCTTCGTGGATGGCCGCGGCATCATATTCATACGGGTAAAGGCGGCAGATCAGGGGCCGGGTCTCAATATCGAGGCGGCATCCCTTTTCTCCCAGAAAGAAGCAGTTCCCGAAAGAGTCCCGGCGGAGCACCCGCCGGGTCCCATCGGGCCGGAAGACATTCTGCATCCAGATCGGATCATCATCGTTGTCCCCATAGATCGGGTTGACGGGCGCCCGATACTCGTAGAAGTCCTGACCGGCCACAGACGCGCTGATCCTGCGAAGGTCGGCCCGGGTGATATAGATCTCGGTTCCCTGGCAGCAGGTCCGCTGTTGGGCCGCGCACAAAGGGCAGAGGCTAAACTCGCTGTTCGCGTTCATAACCTGTTTTTTTCTTTATGGAATCGGATTAGTTCGACAGAGGCGCATCCGGATAGGAGAAGAGGCGTCCCTCGTAATTTCTCAGCAGCAGCCCCTCTTCGGACCGGCCCGCGCGGTAATCGGGCATGAGCGGGATCTTTCCGCCGCCGCCGGGCGCGTCCACCACATAGGTGGGAACTGCATACCCGCTGACAAACCCCCGGAGGCTTCTGATGATCTCCAAGCCCTTTTCCACAGGGGTCCGGAAATGGCCCGAACCGGTGATCGGGTCGCACTGATAGAGATAATAGGGCCGCACCCGCATCCGAAGCAGATGGTAGACCAGATCCTTCATGACCCCGGGATCGTCGTTGATCCCCTTCAACAGGACGGTCTGGGAGCCCAGCGGAATTCCGGCATCGGCCAGCATCGCGCAAGCCCGGTAGGATTCCGGGGTGCATTCTTCAGGATGGGTGAAGTGAAGGCTCATCCATAAGGGGTGGTGCTTTTTGAGAGTCCGGGTCAGCTTTCCCGTCACCCGCTGGGGCAGCACGGCCGGAACCTTGGTCCCGATGCGGATGATATCGAGATGCGGGATCTGCCGCAGCCGGGTCAGAATCCAGTCGAGGCGATCGTCGCTCAGGGTGAGGGGATCGCCGCCCGACAGGATCACGTCGTGGATGGAGGGGGTCTGTGCGATATATTCGATGGCCCGCTCCAGCCGCTTCTTGCTGGGGAAGATGCTCCGCTTGCCGACCACCCGGGAGCGGGTGCAGTACCGGCAGTAGGCCGAGCAGAAATCGAGCACCAGCAGCAGGGCCCGATCCGGATACCGATGCACCAGCCCCGGAACCGGACTCTGATCCTCCTCATGGAGCGGATCATCGGCCTCGCCCGGGGTCCGGATGAACTCATCGGTCGTCGGGATCATGGTTCGGCGCAGCGGGTGGAGAGGATCGCCGGCCGAGATCAGGCTGGCATAATAGGGGGTAATGCCCAGGGGCAGCTTTCCCTCGGAACTTCTCAACGCCCGGATTTCATCATCGGAAAGGGAGATCATCCGTTCCAGATGGGAGAGGGAGCTGATCCGGTTGGAGATCTGCCACTGCCAGTCGTTCCACTGTTTGTCGGTAATGGTGGGGTAAAAACGTCTTCGAAAGGCTCGGGTCTGGGGGGTGGTGCGGACGGGCCGCCGCTTCTGGCCTGCAATCGCCTCCAGGTGGATGACGCAGGGCGCAGGGCCAGGGGAGGATGGGGTTTCGGCGATGAGAAGACCTCGGCTCGGAGGCTCCTCAACCTTCTCTCCATCCGGAGGTTTTTCCAGAGATTCGGCATGGTTTTGCATGGCTGCTCCTTTTTTTCCTATGTATCCGTTGTACGGGTCGTTGAACTTCGCTGCTGCCGATGGTGTCATAAGAGACGATGGGAGAAAAAATCGGCCATCGCATCTGACCGATGGCTTCTATCAAAACCCGTGCCATACTTCTAATGCCTTGTTTATATAAAGTTTATCATGATAATGTGCTGCGGGTCGGAACCTGCTGTTCCGGTTTCTTCGATGAAGAATGGCCGTTGGAGGAATAAAAAGGAGATTATGGCTTTAAATGTCTGAAAAGATAGCTAAAAAACAGATAGGAATCGGCAGTTCCTTTTTGTCGGGAAAAGGAACTGTCGTATCTCTATGGAACCTTTTTCTTTTCTGTTTAACCGCTGCGCCTTTTTACTCTTTTGCACTATTATCGACAGAAAGATGAAGAGTTAACCCAGTTTTCGATTTTCAGATCCCCGATGCGGCCGAATTCTCTTTCGTTGTTGGTGACGAGGATGCAGTCCCGGCTGAAAGCATGGGCAGCAATCAGCAGATCGTTGCCGCCGATGATCTCATTGCGGCGTTCCAGTTCGGATCTGATCATGCCATAGGAAACGGCTGCTTCTCTGTCGAAGGGCAGAACATCCACCAGCTCCGCCAGTGCTTCCAGCCGTTCGATATTCGCCTTTACCTGCTGACTTTTTCGGGCCCCGTTCATCAGTTCCGCAAAAGTGACGGCCGACATCGAAAGCTCGCTTGAGGCCAGGGTTTCCAGCCGGTCCAGCACGCTGACGGGTTTGCGCTTGATGGTGTAGATGCAGATGTCCGTGTCTAACATGTACATCAAAAGGGCTCCCTCTCTTGGGCTTCAGGCTGATTTCGTCCTTCGGCCATGAAATCGTCCGACATCTCCGTCAGCAGTTGAAAGACTCTGGTAAAGTCCTTTGGTTTCTTTCTCAGAACCACCTCATCTCCGCGGCGGAAGATTTCGACTTCCGATACGTCGAACTGGTACTCCTTGGGCAGGCGGACCGCCTGGGAGTTGCCGCTTTTGAAAACTTTTGCCGTGTCCATAGATGATCCTCCGTCTGCAAATGAGTATATACGATGCATATATTTCTGCGGAACGGAAATGTCAAGGCAAAGGGATATGAAATGATCTCCTTGTCCACCGGTTCATGAATGCATTTCAGGGGCGGGAATGATGGGAAAAGGCGCTGATTTGGAAGCTATTTCTTTCCTAAGTTTCAATCCTATTTCTCATATCATTGATGCTTTCAATGGTTTTCACGGCCTCAGTCACCGCTTTGAGCCTGCGAAGATCCTTGATCTCCCGGACTTTATTCATGAGCTTCATGCCATCATCCCCGAATTTAATGAAGAAACCGACTTCGATGGCTTCGTATAGGCCGATAATCATTCCCTCTTCTTTCCCCTCTTGTTTTCCCTCTTCATAAAGCATCCGCCGCAGTCCCATCAAAAGTCGATCCGCTTCTGGAAATCAGGGAGATTGCCGTTGCTCATCAATTCGATGATATCCATAATTTCTTCGAGCTTAGAAGGATCTTTGATCTTTATTATTCGTTCCATCAGTTTCAGCCCTTCATCACCGAATTTCACCTTGAGCAGTGATTTGATGCCACGATGCAGCCCCCTGGTGATTCCTTCATCAATGCCTTCATCAATGCCATTTATCCTTCCTTCCTCATAAAGCATCTGCCGTAGTCCCATAACACCCTCCTCGAGTTTAATTGGACTCAAATATTCCTGCCGATACCGTTTCAGCTCCTCATCGGTCAGATTCATATAGAAGTCGATAAAATCGACATACTTCAACTGCTTTTCCGGATCTTTCTCCAGCACCATCAGCCCCTCTTGAGCACTGGCATAGACCTCGACCCGGTCTTTTGGATCATAAGCCATGTTCGGCAGGTTGATCCGGGCCACGACGTTGGTGCTGTTCATGTGATCGGCAGCCGGAATC
>JAABSZ010000225.1:0-5984 GCA_011390135.1 Desulfobacteraceae bacterium
CGTCCCAGGGGCGCGATGATCTTCTTCAGCTCCGTGTCGAAGCTGAGATAGACATCCACCACCCGCCGGGCCACGTCATCCACATCGAGCCTGCGGTAGAGCCGCGGGTCCTGGGAGGTGATCCCCTTGGGGCAGAGGCCGATGTTGCAGATGTTGCACCGATCCCCTTCGGAGCCGAGGCATCCGGCCGCGGCCTGCATGATGTATTTTCCGATCTGGACGCCGCTGGCCCCCAGCATGATCAGGGCCGCCGCGTTGGCCGCGAGGTTGCCGTTCTTGCCGATCCCGCCGCCGGCAAAAAGGGGGATTTCGTTCTGGTCCCCTAACTTGGCGAGGTTCAGATAGCAGTCCCGGATATTGCCGGCAATGGGGTGTCCCATATGGTTCATGGAGACGTTGTAGGCCGCGCCCGTGCCGCCGTCCTCGCCGTCGATGGCCAGGCCCGCGGCATACGGGTTCCGGGTCAGGTTGTTCAGCACCGCAAGCGATGTGGAGGTGGCCGATATCTTGGGATAGACCGGAACCCGAAAACCCCAGGCCATGGACATGGACTGGATCATCTTGGCCACCGACTCCTCGATGGAGTACTGGGTCTGGTGGGTGGGTGGGCTCGGCAGATTCACACCCGCGGGAACGCCCCGGATGGCCGCGATGAGCTGGTTGACCTTGTACCACATCAAGAGGCCCCCGTCTCCGGGCTTCGCGCCCTGGCCGTACTTGATCTCGATCGCGCAGGGGTCCTCCTTCATGTGGGGGATCGCGTGGATGATCTCGTCCCACCCGAAATAGCCGGACGCTATCTGCAGGATCACATACTTCAGAAACCGGCTCTTCAGCAGCCGCGGGGGGCATCCGCCCTCGCCGGTGCAGATCCGCACCGGAATGTGGAGTTCCTCGTTGAGATAGGCCACCCCGAGCTGCAGCCCCTCCCACATGGTCGGGGAGAGCGCGCCGAATGACATGGAGCCGATGATCAGCGGATATATCTCACGCACCGGCGGAATCCAGCCCTGCTCCCGGATGAGGCGGAGGTTCTCCTCCGGGGGCAGCACCCGGCCCAATAATGTCCGGATCTCGAATTCGTGGCGGCCCGCATCGAGTGCCGGGTCCGTGAGCATGGAGATCCGGATGAACTTGATCCGATCCAGCACCCCATCCCGGACATTTCGCCGGCCCCCTCTTCGCCGCGGCTGCCCCCCCCGGTCGATATGGTATTTCAGTTTATCTGCCTCGTCGTTTTTCAGCGGCGTGATAGCGTTGTTGGGGCAGATCATGTTGCACATGGCGCAGCCTATACAGGCATAGGCCGGATCGGTCCGCTGGCGGATGCCGTAGTAGAGGGAGAAATCGTTGCTCGGCGCGGCCGGCAGGTTCAGCCCCACCCGCACATGGCGCTTGCGGAAGACCCCCAGCTCGATGGCATGGACCGGGCAGACCGTGGTGCATCGGCCGCAGAGGGTGCATTTCTCCTTGCTCCAGGCGATCTGCCACGGCAGATCCTTGACGCTTAGTGTAGAAGGGGTAATGGCTGTGTTTGGGAGCATATCTTGACCTCCTGACGATCCGGACCCACGATGGCGGTGTCCAGATGCATGGGCTGAAAATCTTTGGATTTGTCTCTTTCCGGAATCACCGCGTCCAGGCCGCAGACCTCCGACGAAAACGCAAACAGGCCGGGACGGCCCCCCACCACGCCGGGCCTGAGCTTCTTCCGGTCCTGAACCATGAAGATCCCGTGATCCGGCAGGCTGCCGATGACGCAGTTGGGGCCGTCGATGATCAATCGCCGGCAGCTCTGCTTCAAATGCTTTAAAAAGGCCGCGTTCGGGTGCTTCTCCAGCGCATCCTCCTGCAGCGGCGTGATGATGTGCTTGTAGGTCTCGATCCCCAGCCCCAGCCGCTTCTTCATATAATGGAGGATATGGGTGAAGACCTCGGAATCGGAGTTGTAGCCGATGTAGCCGTGAAACCCCCTCGACATAAGATACTCCTTGATCGGGACGAACGCGGTGTTCTCCCCGTTGGTCATGGTGGAATATCCCTCGATAAAGAAGGGGTGGCACGCATATAGATTGATGGCATAGTTGGTGTTCTGCCGGCCCTGGGCCATGATGACCCGGGCCATGAGATCGGGCCGGTCAAGCCCCAGGTGCCGGGCAACCTTCATCGGGTCCCCGATCTCCTTGATCATGATCACGTCGGGCCAGAAGGAGAAGACGATCATATCCCCCTTCTCCTCTCCCATCTGCCGGAGTTCCAGCCGCAGGATCATCAGCCGCGAGTGCTTCTCCTCGTTGGTGAGCTGCTCCCACTCTTCGGGATAGTCGTAGGCCCGGATCAGATAGACATCCCGCTTGGGAATCCCCGGCGGCGGGGTCTTGGGAACCCGGATCGACATCCGGAATTTGGTAAGAAACCCCAGCTCCATCATGAAGTCGTCCAGGCGCTTGATCCCGGCATCGGTGAAGATGCCCGAAAGGATGGGCGCCTCTTTCATATTGTCAAATGGGCCGGCCAGGTCCCGCAGAAAGAGACCGACGCCGGAGCCGTCATGGCCTTCCCGCATCACGTCCAGCGCCTCGATGGCCACCATGGGCGACAGGGGCTCATCGCTGGTGATTGCAAACAATCGACACATATATCTTCTCCTTCATCACAAACGGACGATAAAAAAAATCAAATTGCCCTTTTACCCCTACGGAGCGAAAATTTCAAGCCCTTCTTTTTCAAGGGGATTTTTTTAGGTTCTCTTTTAGTGAAAGGTATAGAGGGCAGGATTTTGTTATTGAAGCTGAAAGGCTATTTGCTCGTCATCACCCATACGCCCTCCCACTTTTCCGGCCACTTTTCCGGCCATTTTTCAGGAGGATGGGAGAGGAGCTGCCGACATTTTTCCCCATAGGCCGCCGCAGCAGGGTCGAACTTTGCGATCTCGGAAAAGAGGGATTCGGCCTTCTGGAACTCCCCTGCAGAAAAGGCCGAAAGGCCGGCCCCAAATGTCTCGAAGAGTTCCTTTCGCACATCGAACTCCTTTTTATACATGGGCTCGTAGATGGTAACCGGCCGATCCTCCCGGCCCTTGACCGCGATCATTCCCAGTGGCCGGAAGGCAAAGGCGTCCCCCAGAGAATCCCGGGTGGTCCCGGAGATCATGGTGTAGGTTCCGAATTCCTTGTTGGCCCCCTCCAGGCGGGCTGCGAGGTTGACCGAATCGCCGATGATGGTGTAGTCGAACTTGGTCAGGGAGCCGAAATTGCCTACGGATGCGTCTCCGGTGTTGATCCCGATCCGCATGTGGAGTTCATGTCCGAATTCCTTTTGAAATTCGGGCCGCAACTGCGAGAGCTTAGCCTGACACCGGAGGGCCGCACGGACACAGTGGAGGGCATGTTCCGGCAGATCGAGCGGCGCGTTCCAGAACGCGATGATGGCATCGCCCTCATATTTGTCCACGGTTCCCCCCTCTTGGGTGATGATGTCGGTCATGGCCGTCAGGTACCGGTTCAGCAGGTCCGTCAACTGCTCCGGGGTGAGCCCTTCGGAGATGGTGGTGAAGCCCTGGAGATCGGAAAAGAAGATGGAAAGATTCCGCCGTTCTCCGCCGAGCTGCAACTGATCCGGGTCATGGATCAGCCGATCGATCACGGCAGGAGAGAGGTACTGGCCGAACGCGGATTTGATGAATCGCTTCTGGCGGCCCTCGGTCCCGTATTTGACCGCGAGATTTCCGAAGATGGCGAGCAGCAGTGCGGCCTCGAAAGCAACGATCGGGAGCCAGAACCCCTGCAGGTAGGCCATGATCCCCAGAAGGGGCGGCAGCAGCAGAAAGAGCAGGGCAACGCCGGAGATCATTCCGGTTCCGGTAAAAAGCATCATTATCAGCGAACAGAGAAGCGGGAGAAGTAAGAGGAGCGTCAGGTCCGCCCAATAGGGGGAAACCCGGATGAAATCGCGGGAGAGAAGATTGTCGAGGACCGTGGCCTGGATGGCCACACCAGGATAGACCGCGGCCACGGGCGACGGCCGCAGATCGAAAAGGCCCGGTGCAGAGAAGCCGATCAGGACATATTTATCTTTGAATGCCGCGCGATCTTCAGGAGAGAGGATGCCGCCCTCCCGGATGCGGATCTCGGACTGTAGCACCGATGCCGCGCTGAAGACTTCATAGACGTTCAACGGCCCGCGATAGCGCAGAATCGCCTGCCCTTCCGGGTCAATTGGGATGAAAAGGTCTCCCAGCTTCAACCCCCCGGCTTCGGTTTCGATTTCGGCTTCGACTTCGGGATTGGCCGCAAGATATGCAGCGAGCGCAAGTGAGGGAACATGCTTTCCGTCGAAAACCCCAAATGGCCCGATGCGCCGGTAGATGCCGTCCGGGTCCGGCTTTCCCTGCACATTGCCGAGGATGGAGAGCGCGGTCGAGATCTCCGGGATGGAAAATGTGGCCCGGGGGAACGTAAATTCCGCAGATTCGGCCTGAGCGGACCATGCCTCCATACCCTGGATGCGAAAATCGGGCGCGGGAATTAGAGGGGGCCATGTTCTCACTTCTCCGGTCTGCTGCCCCAGAAAGAGCGCGCCCGAGACCTTCATCTCCCGGAGGGCCCCGGCCAGGATCTCATCATCTCCTACGCCGTAGGCCGAAGGCTCGGTGAAGAGGATATCCAGGGCCACGGCCTTTGCCCCGGCCCGCCGGCACTGGTCGATCAGCGCAGCGTACAGCTCCCGGGGCCAGGGCCAGGAGAGGCCGTTGACCTCCCTTCCCCAGTCCAGGCTCGCCTGGTCCACCAGAATGAGGCGGATATCATCGGTGGCCGCGCCCTTTTGGGCCAGCCATTGGGCCCGCAGATCCCAGGTTCTGGCCTCCCACTGGTCCAGCCAGCCCACACGCCAGAAGAGAAATACCAGCAGTGCCGCGGCAAGACCGACCCCGGCCCCCTGGATGGCTCTGCGGAGGGATCGGCGGTCAAAAGGCATGGATTCCCCTGGCAGCCATTCCATCGATCGGAGAAAACCCCGCAGCGGTCATGAAAAACCTCTCGATGGCAAAAACAATGTTGTGCCGAATCATCATTCCTCTCCTCTTTTCGGTGTCGCCATTTCGATCTGCCCCCCCACGGTTTCGGTTCGATTGCCGGGATCACATCGAAAGCATTGATCCCCCATATATATCAATTATTATGAAATTTCAAGGAAACCGTTCCGCTCTTCTTTTCCGGCTTCAAAAAGTGGCTTGAAACTTTTCTCGTTATTTGCTAATCCTATCACCTGATTTCATTGAAAAATTATTTTTTCTCCTGTACAGTGCGCAGGTCTATAAAACACAAAGGAGGAGCCATGATGCAAAAAGACGAAGGCAACGGCGCCGTTGAAACGGAAACCCTCATCACGCTGGCCATGAGCCGTCAACTGCTCAAAGCCATCACCCGGGCCCAGTCGGAGTTCATCACCGAAATGGACGTCCGGGCGTTGTTCGAAAACCTTCTGGAGAATCTGCTCTCCATCACCGATAGCGAATATGGGTTCATCGGAGAGGTCTTTTTCGATCCGGAAGGATCGCCCTACCTGAAAACCCACGCCATCACCAACATCGCCTGGAACGACGAAACCCGTCGATTCTATGAGGAAAACGCGCCCACCGGCCTGGAGTTCCGGAACCTCGACACCTTGTTCGGGGCCGTACTCACCACCCACGAGCCGGTCATCGCCAACCATCCGGACAGCGACCCCCGGGCCGGCGGCCGGCCGCCGGGTCACCCGCCGTTAAAGGCGTTTCTGGGGCTGCCTTTCTTCCAGGGGCAAACCTTCATCGGCATGGTCGGCGTGGCCAACCGGCCGGGCGGGTACGACAGCGGCCTGGCGGATTTTCTCAAACCGTTTTTGACCACGTGCAGCAATATCATCCAGGCGTATCGCCTGGAACAGAAACGGGAAATGACCGAAAAATCGCTCCGCTACAGCGAAGCCAAAAACCGGGCCATCCT
>JAABSZ010000226.1:0-5983 GCA_011390135.1 Desulfobacteraceae bacterium
TCTCGCCCCTGAAACCCTGATGAAGCCGAATATCATCGACCTGCTGGGCAACGTCCGTGTGAGCCTGGTGGCCGTGGATGAGGCCCACTGCGTCTCTGCATGGGGACATGATTTCCGGCCCGAATACCGGCAGCTCGTCCGGGTTCGCCACGCATTTCCCGGCGCGGTCTGGCTGGCGCTGACCGCGACCGCAACCCCCCGGGTGCGGGAGGATATCATGGCAGCGCTCGGATTTGCCGAGGAGAACCTGATCCTTGCGGGTTTCGACCGGCCCAATCTCTTCATCGACATCACGCCCAAATTCGAGCCGGAAAAGCAGTTGATCCGGTTCGTGAACCGATTCGAAGGGGCATCCGGCATCGTCTATTGCCAGAGCCGCAAGCGTGCGGACAGGCTGGCACAGATTCTCTCCGAAGCGGAAATCCCCGCCCTCCCCTACCATGCCGGCCTGGATGGAAAACTTCGTCAGCACCATCAGCGCCTCTTTGCGACCGACGATGTCCGGGTGATCACGGCAACAGTGGCCTTTGGCATGGGAATCGACAAATCCGATGTCCGGTTTGTGGTGCATTACGATCTGCCCAAGGATATCGAAAGCTACTATCAGGAGATCGGCCGCGCGGGCAGAGACGGCCTTGCGGCCCACTGCCGGCTGATGTTCGACCCCGGCGATGCGGCAAAGATCCGCCACTTCTTCCAGGAGAAATCGGATCAGGAGCGGATCGAGGCCGAAAGACGATTGCAGGCCATCGTGGATCTGGCCACGGCTCGGGCCTGCCGCCGCACGGGGCTGCTCCGCTATTTCGGAGAAACAGTTTCAGAAGAGTCCTGCGGGGGATGCGATATCTGCCGGAAAGTCGAAACGGACGGGACAGACCTCACGATTCCTGCGCAGAAATTTCTCTCCTGCGTCTTTCGGACACGCCAGATCTTCGGCGCGATCCATGTATCGGACGTACTCATGGGGGGAAATACCGCAAAGATCCGCCAGTTCGAGCATGACAAGCTCTCCACCTACGGCATCGGCACGGAACTGGACCGCCGGGGATGGCGCATCCTCGGGCTCCATCTGATTCAGCAGGGGTATCTGGATCTCCACCCGAAACATCGCTCCCTCAAGCTGACCCCTGAAGCCTGGCAGATTCTTCGCAAAGAAAAGGGCTTTTTCGCAGAAATGGAGATCGCAGAGAACGCAGGCGTGAAAAGCGATCCCCAATTAGAGGAATCATACGACAGAAAACTCTTCGAGATCCTGCGGAAAAAGCGTAAAGAGCTGGCCGATGCCGCAGATGTGCCCCCCTTTGTAATCTTCGGAGACAGAAGCCTGCGGGATATGGCCATCCGCTTTCCCCAGGGACTGGAAAGCTTTTCAGCCATTCACGGCGTGGGAAAAGCAAAGCTGGAGAAGTATGGGAAAATCTTTGTGCCCCTGATTCAGGAGTATTGCAAAGAGAAGGGGATTTCGGAAAACGAGACGGCCCGCGCGGCCCCGATCTCCAGACCCGAGAGGTCATCGGGAAAAGCAACCCCCGGCTCCCGCTGTGTCGCGGTGGGAGATGCCTTTAACGCTGGTGAGACCATCAACGAACTTACGGAAAAGTATAGCGTAAAGCCCCAGACAATCCTCAATCATCTGGAGAATTATCTGCTGGCCGGCCGCACCCTTTCTGCTGAACGACTCCGGCAGTATGCGCAGTTGCCCCATGATCAGAACCGGGCCGTTCTGGAATTTTTTTCCGAAAACGGCCCCGAACGGCTCAAGCCCGCGTTTGTCCATTTCAACGAAGCCATCCCCTATGATGATCTTCGCTATCTGCGGATTATCTTCTATGCGGAAAACGGAATTCCGGAACCTGAAACAGCAGAACCAGAGGCAGAGATGCCCGGGATCTGCCGGATCGTCTGCCTGGCAAACTCCCGGAAGTACGGGGGCCGCTGTATTGCCGGCAAAAGACTGAACCGCGATTCCCCGGGTTCCTGGGTGCGGCCTGTTTCCAGAAGCCCCAGGGGAGAGCTGGATCTGAAAACCATGACAATGGAAGACGGGGAAATCCCCGCACTGGGAGACATCCTTTCCATTCCCGCGGGCTCTTCTGCGCCCCACCCGTATCAGCCGGAGAACAGGTTTGCGCTGCCGGAAATCTGGCAGCGTGAAGGAAGGTTTCCGGGGCTGCGGCTGGACCGACTCTGCGACCATCCCGATACCCTCTGGGAAAACGGCCACAGCGGATGGAACGGCATCAATGACCGAATTCCCGCGGAGACGGTATACGAGACAGTTGAGCAGAGCCTTTTCTTCGTGAGGGTATACCGCCTTTCCGCGCATGTGGTCAAGGCCCCGACCGGGCTGAAGCATATCCGGACAGGCTTTGTCTATAACAACGAGGAATATCTGCTGACGGCGACCGACCCGGTCTTTGAAGCGGAATTCATGGCCTGTGATTTCGGAATCTATCCGCTGCACGAGGAAAAGGTCTACATCTGCGCCAGCCTGGGCGAGCCCTACGAGGATTACTGCTACAAGCTGGCGGCCGGGATTCTGCGGTACGAAGATGGGAAAACGGACAGCAAAGAGATCGAGGATTCATGAAGCTCTACACCATTGGCCATTCCAACCATCCCATCGAGGATTTTCTCGAACTCCTTCAAAAACACCATATCGAGGCCATCTGCGATGTGCGCTCCAGCCCCTACAGCCGATACAATCCGCAGTACAACCGGGAGAACCTGATCCCGGAACTGAAAAAGGCCGGATTAAAGTATGTCTATCTGGGCAAAGAGCTGGGGCCCCGCTCCGAAGATCCGGCCTGTTATGAGGATGGAAGGGTCAACTATGCTCAGCTTGCACGGACGGCGCTCTTCGGTGAGGGGCTGAACCGGCTGCGGGAGGGAATGGCGCGATACCGGGTCTCTCTGCTCTGTTCGGAAAAGGAGCCGATGACATGCCATCGGGCCATCCTCATCTGTCGGGAACTGCGAAAAGAGGTCGATATCGATCACATTTTGGAGGACGGAGAAATTTTACCGCAGAAAGAGCTGGAGGAAAATTTGCTGCAGATGCATGATCTGAAACAGATGTCTCTTTTTGAACCCGATATGGACCCGGTGGAAAAAGCTTTTGATGCGCAGGCCCGGAAGATCGCGTATGCGCCCAAACCGGATATTGAAGAGGAAAATCCCGAAGATGGATACAATTAAACTCTACACCATCGGCTTTACACAGAAATCTGCACAGGAATTCTTCGACCTGCTGAAATCCGCCGGGGTCCGGCGCATCGTGGATGTCCGCCTCAACGTCACCTCCCAACTGGCCGGATTTGCCAAACAGAAGGATCTGAAGTATTTCCTGGAAGCGATTCTGGGGGCCGATTATCTGCACTTGAAGAATGCCGCGCCCGAAAAGACGCTGCTGGAGGGGTACAAGAAAAAGGAGATATCCTGGGCCGAGTACGAAAAAGCATATCGGAAGCTGCTGGAAACACGGAAGGCGTGGGAATGGCTTCCGGATACCCTCTCTTCCGGGGATTGTTTTTTGTGCAGCGAACATGAGCCGGATCAATGCCATCGTCGGCTGCTGGCTGAGTATTTTGCCGAGATTATCGACGCGGTTGAAGTTCACCATCTGGTCTGATTGGACGATCAACAATTATGGGAATACCCGGTTCACCCCAGGAATGGTTTGATGTAGCATCGGAACGCGCCTCGGACGCAGATGCAATGCTTCCCGGCCGAGAATACTCCAATGGCCCCGTATACATGGCAGGCTGGGCAATTGAATGTGCATTGAACGGATATCTTGCAGGCAGCGGTATCCAAAGACCGCATCCAGCTCCCGGAGAGCATAGCCATGATTTACGGCGATTATGGAGAGCTGCCGGACTTCAGTTGCGGGATCTTTCCGATCCCGATGGATGCAAAGGATGGCTTCTTGATTATTGGGGGGCACATCTCCGCTATGATACAGAACAGAATCTACCTTCAACGAATGCGGACATGGTTCGGGCTGCCCAGCAGCTCATGGGCTTTTTGCACAAAATTATCCGCAGGCAAAGGGGCAGGCGATGAGAAAAGAAGAAATCACGAAAAGGATTCGACAGAACCTTGTAGATTCCCATATTGTTGCCGATACCGTGCGGGTGCAGCAGACTCCCTATAGCGGATGGATAATTGCCGTTGTATCGGATGATTTCGATGGGCTCTCCCCTGCCCTGCGCCGTCAGAAGATTCTGGTGGGATTGGAGAATGCATCGATAGAATGGGCCGATTTATTGACGCCCTCCGAACTCCCCTGGTCCGGAGGGCTGCCCTCTGATGAATCTGCAGAGCAATTGCCCCTTTGGCCCGAATCCCTTGCCCGGGGAATGACCCCAAAGGAACCGATCCGGTTTCCGTCGGACGAAGACGATGATCTCGAACCGCCCTTTGTTGTCACCTTTTATTCCCTTCGCGGCGGCGTGGGCCGTTCCACGGCTCTGGCTCACACTGCACGACTTCTTGCCGAACAGCGGAAAAAAATCCTCTGTGTCGATATGGACTTCGAAGCCCCCGGGCTCGTGTCGCTTTTCGGTTGTGAAGAAGAATCGGGCGAGGACAAGGGCGTGGTCCGATTACTCTTGGATCTTGACCAGGAAGATGATCCGGATATTGCAAGACATCTGATCCGTGTGACAGAGGAGCATGATCTGTATGTTCTTCCCGCTGGAAACGTAGGCCCAAACTATGCAAGACAACTTCGCCTCCTCGATCCGAACGCCTGGTACCATGAAGAACAGAATCCGCTCCGTCTGCTGATGAAAAAACTGAGAAAGGATCTCCCCTTTATCCCTGATGCCATTCTCATCGACGCCAGAACCGGCATCACGCCCATGAGCGGACCTCTGCTTTTCGAACTGGCCGATATGGCGATCATTCACTTCTTCCCCCATCCACAGTCGAGACGGGGGACAGAACTTCTGGTCCGCGGCCTGCTCTCCTCGACAACTTACCGGGACGCTGACCCCCGATTCACGCCCGAGGTTCGATTCATCGCTTCGCCGATACCGGCTATTCGTGACATCCTGATCGAATATGAGCGCCGGGCATGGAAATGGGTTTCGGAATGGCTTTCATGGGCCAATGAGATCAGAGGAGATGCCGAATATATTGACGAACAGGAGATCACGCAGATCGTTCCCTATCGGGAGGAGATCGCGGCCTCCGATACGGCAGCCCAAGCCGACGGCATCGAACCGACATTCGAGACGGTGCGGGACTGGATACTGCGCTTCCTGCCCTCCGCCAGGGAGCAGGATATAAAGGCCGGTCTCGAAGATCTGAAACCGCTGGTGCTGGAGGAACTCTCCTTTTCAGCAGGAACCGCGGAAAGCCAGGAGGATTTTCTTGAGCATTTCGTTCAAACAGAGATCATCCGGGATGCTGTCAGCGGAAAGATCCCCCTGGTATTGGGCCGCAAAGGATCGGGAAAAACCGCAATCTTCCGATGGCTGATGGAATCAAAAGCGATTCAAGCCATCGGGGTTCATGCCCCGGTCGGACTGAAAATGGGCAGCCCCTGGCTGTTGACGGCAGATGGTTTTCGAGAGGCAGAAAGGATCGGAGATCGGGAAGGTATCGAGTGGCGAACCTTCTGGGCACTATACATCTGCACAGCGCTTTGGAACACCATGAAGCATTCCCCGCCTAAACCAGACTTTCTGAATGAAATTGAACTCCGTTCAGAAATGGATATCCTGAATGCATTGGAAAGGGCAGGTGCTTCTTCCCGCAGCGCCCTGGAGCTGGGAACCTGGCTGCAGCGCTTTGATGAAAGCCTGGAAGCGGAGATGATCCTTCTCTTTGACGGGCTCGATACGGGATTCGGAAATTCAACAGAGGATCGGCAGCGCCGGCGGAAAGCTGTTGAAGGGCTTTTCTCTCTATGGATGGATCGGGGGCAGGGGCTCTCCCGTCTCCGTTTCAAGATCCTTCTGCGGGAGGATATCTG
>JAABSZ010000227.1:0-5938 GCA_011390135.1 Desulfobacteraceae bacterium
CCGAGCGGGAGAGCATCATCGCGACCAAGAACGAACTGACCCCATACTTCTTCGTGCGCAGGCGGGCAGTTGACCCGAGATACGACACCAAAGCCGACTGGGAGATCGTTTCAGGGCTGGCCAAGCGGCTCGGGGTGGAGAAGCTGGCCTATGATTCGGCCGAGGATATCTGGAACTTCCAACTGGAGGGAACCGGAGTCTCCATCGCAGACTTTGACGAGACCGGCATGGTCTATCTCGCAGAGGAGCCTCTATACCGGAAGATAGAGGATCTCAAGTTCAAGAGCCCGTCCGGCAAAATCGAGGTGATCTTTGACAAGCTGGAGGAGCAGGGGATTCCCTCCCTTCTCCCCTACGAATCCCCCGCAGCGCCCGAGGCCGGAAAATTCCGGATCACCTTTGGCCGGTGCAGCATCCACACCCAGGGCCATACAGTCAACAACCCGATGCTCTTCGAGCAGATGCCGGAGAACGTCCTCTGGATCAATTCGGATGAGGCGAAAAAGCTCAAAATTGCAGACGGGGACATGGTGGAGATCTCCGGCAACGGCCATTCCGGAACCATCAGGGCCAAGGTGACGGATCAGATTCATAAAGACGAGGTCTTCATGGTTCACGGCTTCGGCCACGACCTTCCTGTCGAGAGCCGGGCCTTTGGAAGGGGCGTTGCCGACAACAAGCTCATGCCCCGGGGAAACGAGGTCTATGACAAGGCCGGCGGCGCTGTCGCCTTTCAGGAGCACTTCGTGACCGTGCGGAAGGTATCCTCCCAAAAGGGTTAATATATATTCAAGGAGCAACAGAGAAAATGAGCGACTACTATCTGTTTCAGGATACTCAGAAATGCATCCGCTGCAACTCCTGCGAGGTGCAGTGCAAGATGAACAAATTCCTCCCCCAGGGGCCCCGGCTCTGCCGGATGATCGAGGTGGGGCCAAAGATCGTCAATGAAAGGCCCCGATCCTCTTATATCTTCATGCCCTGTTACCACTGCGAGAACCCGTGGTGCGTCCCGGCCTGTCCTACGGGCGCGATGCAGCGCCGGCCATCAGACGGCATCGTCTTTGTGGACCCGGATCTCTGCGTGGGCTGCAAAAGCTGCATCTCGGCCTGCCCCTGGGGTGCGCCTCAGTGGAACCCGGAGACCGGAAAAGTGGTCAAGTGCGACTACTGCAAGGACCGGGTGGATCAGGGGCTCAAACCTGCCTGTGTCACGGTCTGCACCACCGGCTGCCTCCACTTCGGCGAAGTCGATGAGATGACCCAGATCCGCCGGGAGCGCCATGCCAGATCCGTGGCTTCACTGGAACACTCCAGCCTGTAAAAAGGGGGAAACCGATGGCCAAGGACCGTTGTCCCGTAAATGAGACCATTGAAGCCCTTCAGGATCATATCGATTCCGGGAGCCTGACCGCTCCGAAGGATCGCCGGATCGCGGAGGAGATCGCGGATCTGTTGAACGATGTGGCCTGGGGCCGCGCCGGCGAGGCGCATATTCCCGCGATCGAGGAACTTGTCCGGGAACTGAAGAAAGAGGGGAGAAAAGAGGCTGTAGCCGAGGCCGCAAATATGGTGGAAAAAGGCCTGGCCCGGGGCCGGGAGGCTTTCATCAGCCATGTGCAGACGCACAACTGCCCCACGGGAGACTGCGTCCGGCTGGCCCCGGCCCCCTGCCAGATGACCTGCCCGGCCGGCATCGACGTGCCGACCTATGTCACCCTCATCGGCCAGGGAAAGGATGCCGAGGCCATAGACGTGATCCGGAAGGACAACCCCTTTCCCTGGGTCTGCGGCCTGGTCTGCACCCGGCCATGCGAGTTCATGTGCGTCCGGGGCCGGATCGACACCCCGATCTCCATCAAGTTTTTAAAGGCATTTGCCGCGGAGCGGGCCCTTTCGAACCGGGAGTACAAGAACCCGGAAAAGGCCCCGGACAAGGGAAAGAAGGTGGCCGTCATCGGCGCGGGCCCCGGCGGCATGAGCGCGGCCTATTACCTCGCGCTCAAAGGGTACGGCGTCACCATCATCGAAGCCCTGCCCATGGCCGGTGGGATGATGATGGTCGGCATTCCCAGATACCGCCTCCCCCGGGAGGTGATCGACCGGGAGGCCGGAATGCTCGCGGATCTGGGGGTCGAGTTCCGCTTCAACACCCTGTTCGGTTCGGACCTCACGATGAAAGATCTCGAGGAAGAGGGTTTCGACGCCTTTTTCTTCGCGATCGGCGCGCACCGCTCCTTTGCCATGAACATTTCAGGTGAGGAGGATTACCCCGAGGTGCTCCCCTCCATCGACTTTTTAAAGGCCGTTGCCCTGGGGGACCGGAAGATGCCCGGAAAACGGGTGGTCGTCATCGGCGGCGGAAACGTCGCGATCGACGCAGCCCGCACCAGCCTCCGCCTCGGCAGCGAATCGGTTACGATCGCCTACAGAAGAACCCGAAACGAGATGCCTGCCGACATCGAAGAGGTGGAGCAGGCCGAAGAGGAGGGCATCCGCTTCTCTTTCCTGACCGTTCCGGTGGAGGTGGTCGGCGAAAATGGCCATGTAACCGCGCTCCGCTGCCTGCGTGCGGAGCTGGTCCCCGACGACAAGAGCGGCCGGATGCGGCCCGTTCCCATCGAGGGATCGGAGTACGACATGGAGGCCGACGCGATCATCGCGGCCATCGGCCAGCGGGTCGATGTGGACTGCGTCAAGGGGGGCTTGTGCGACCTGGAATGGAGTCGAAGAAACACCATCGGCGTCAACATGGTGAGCATGGAGACCTCGGAACCGGGCGTCTTTGCGGCCGGGGACGCGGTCACAGGCCCGGCCACGGTGGTGGAGGCGATCGGCGGCGGCAAACGCGCGGCCGAGGCCATCGACCGGTATCTCTCCGGCATCCCGCAGCCCGAGATGCCCCCGGTTCCGGTGCGCCGGGACCGAACCGCGAACCTCGAAGTCCCGGCCTCCACCAAGATGGCTTTGAAACGGCCCGAGATGCCGCTGCTCAACATCGACCGCAGGCGCACCACGTTCCAGCAGGTGGAGCTGGGGTATGACGAGAACGCGGTCCGGGAGGAGGCTCGGCGATGCCTCCGGTGCGACATCTGCATGCGTTGCGGCAAGTGCGTGGAGATCTGCCGTGACAAGATGGGCGTGAACGGGCTCCAGTTCGGCCACCTCGACTTCGACCACCCGGTGGCGACAGACTTCCGCCACACCGAGGAGGACTGCATCCTCTGCGGCGCATGCGCGAACAACTGCCCCAACAACGCGATGGTGCTGGAGGACAGAGACGACGAGCGGGTACTCTCCTTCTGCGGAACGGTCTTGAACCGGCAGAAGCTCATCAAGTGCCGGGAGTGCGACGCGGTATTGGGCCCGGCCCGATATCTCGACTTTGTCAGGAAGCGCACCCAAGGCGTGGCCAAATTGACCGGGGAGCGGAATCTGTGCGAAAGATGCGCCAGGGAGAAAGAGGCCCGAAAGCTGCACTCGGACATTCCGGGATAAACCGATTGAAAAGGGCCCCAACTGCCCTTTTTGCAAAAGGAAAAAGGAGAGCCCCATATGTTTCGCAGAGGTCAGAAGGTAGAGATATACAAAAAATCCGAAGATGAGGGATGGGCTGGCTACATGGACGAATACATCGGCCGCCACGGCATGATCACAGACCCGGACACAGCGATCAACGACCCGGACGCGCTGGTGGAGGTGAGCATCGAGGGGAAGGGGACCCATCGGCTGCCGCAGGATTGTCTGCGGCTTTTGGATTGATCGTTTTGGAATGGCCGTTCCGGAGCTGAGGTTTCGGGATGGGGCAGATTCCGGATTAAAGGCGCCTCCGATTTGTGCGGGGGCGTCTTTTTGTTTCCTCGCCTCATCTTCAGTCTCTTAACACCGCCATTCTCTCATCTGATCCAATCTGCCTTCCCTTCCGAAGCCTCCAAAAGACATACAGACATTTCTCAAATTGACAACTCTCTCCAAACCACCTAAAATACGCATCCGCTTATGGCCACTTAGAGGGTTGCCTGATCCCCCCGAAGGCAGCGCTTGGCACTGTTGAGTAATATGATATCGATCGATACCCTTTACCGATAGTCGCATAGTCGCCATCCTTCTTGATTTTCGGTAAAACATCAGTTACACTTCCCTCATTGGTAAAATGCAGATGCATCTTTTGCACCTGCCTACTAACATTGCTTCGAAAAAATGAATCTAGCTCCACACAAAATGCATAAATAGTCAGATCGGAATGACACTGACTGGAATCCTTTTTCGAGTTCTTTTCATCGTCACCCTTATTTCGGGGATCGGGGCAGCCGGAGGATTTCGCCTTTCAAATGCCCTGATCTATGATGGCCTGGTTCGACTTACGCCTCCGCTGAAACCGGTAAAGCATCGGGTGTTTCTCATTGAAGCCGAAAATGTCAGGGAGGAGGATGGGGATGAGACATGGCTTCAACTTCTTCAGGAGCTGAAGCGGCAAAAACCGGAAAAAATCATTTTTACCTTTGTGCCGAAAAATGTATCCGATGCCTTTTACCGTGAAGCGGCCGTGGGGAAGACCCCTGTGGTGTTCGGCATCAGAAATGAAACAGATATTGAAGAATTGGCTGAATATTCCGGTACAGCCAATGAAGAACTTCTGCGAGGTATGGCGGTTTTGCCGCCAAGCTTTCACGGCATTCACCGAAAACAGTATTGGATGGTTCCTTCTGGAAAGGATGCTCTCCCCACCATTGAATCTATCGGAGCCGGATGGAAGCCTGTTGAAGGCGCTGTGAATGCGTCGCAATTCCGTATCAATTTCAACGGCTGCTGCAGAAGTTTTTTGCCCAGGATCTCTCTGGATCGAGCCATTCAGGGAGAGGCCATTGCCGAACTGGTGGAGCATAAAATCATTCTGGTCGGCTTTCTTTCCAAAGGAGGATTGGATCGAGTCCATGTTCCCATTCGCCCCGATAATGGTATATCTCTTCTTGATTTTCATGGACATGCGCTGGAGACTCTTCTCCAGAGAAAGGTCATTGAGGAAATCGATCCGATTCATGCCGTAATGGCAGTTGTCGGTGTCGTCATTCTGGTCTTTATCATGGCCGACCGTTTGAGTCTGCGGATGTTCTTCTGGGCCGCGCTTCCCATTGCGGGAATCTATTTATTGGGGATATGGGCAGCGCTGCTCTTTTTTCTGACCTGGATTCCGGCAACGGAAATTCTGCTGGCACATATCGCGATCTTTCTCTACCTTTACCGGCAGAAAAGCGTTCGGCAGGAGAAAAATGTCAGGCGAATGCTGATGGATACCTCTGCAAAGCTTCGAAAGCGGATTTTTCCCGTCAGCTTTCACGATGCAAAGCAGCATTGGTCCCAGGTGGTCACCATGGTGACACAGACGCTGGATCTCACCCGAACAATTTTTCTGGAGCGGGTTCCCCGGGATCACCGGGTCAGAGAAGTCATTGCCTGGAACTGTTCGCTGTCCGATATCCATGAGCGGCGGCGGGATTACGAGCGTCCTCCATACAACGCAGCCATGGTCGGAGCTGGCCCGGAGCGGATGGAGGATCGTATCTTTTTCAAACGGCAATTGGAAAACGAGGACCAGTATCTGATTCCGATCTCATTTGGCGGGCAGATCCTCGGGTTCTGGGCATACGGGATCTCCCCGGAGAAGGTCAGGCAGATGGAGAACTTCAACAGCATCGTTGCCAACTTCGCCAACCAGATCGGTGAGATGCTCTATCGTCGGGAGCAGATGCGGAAGCGTGAAAGGTCAAAAAGAAGAAGACTCTTTCACCGGTTCGCGTCCCGGGATGTCCCGGGAAATGAACTGGCCAAGGCGATCGAGCTGCTGAACCGGCGTCTGACGCTGCAGGAGCGGGTCTTCGACGGGGTGCAGACCGCGGTCATCCTCTATGATATCTTTGGCCGGGTGGTTCATGTGAAC
>JAABSZ010000228.1:0-5918 GCA_011390135.1 Desulfobacteraceae bacterium
TCCAGAAACGCGATGATGGATTCGGGAACCGATTCTTGGCACGAGATCCTGAAATGGTAGCCGGGGCGGATTTCATCCATGGTCCGGTTCATATCATACCCGAAGCGGTCAGTGATCTGGGTCCGAATAGCATCCTTTCCCGCGCCGGTGAGAGCCAGGCATACTGCAAGCGCTGTTGCCTGTGCGCCTTTGATCCCCTCAGGATGATTGTGAGTGACGGCCGCGCTCTTTTCGGCCTCTGCCAGCACCGCTTCGACTGAATCAGAAAAGGCAAACCCCACCGGACTCACCCGCATTGCCGAGCCGTTTCCCCAACTGTTGTAGGGCGCATTCTCAGAACGGTACAGCCATTCGTAGAAGCTGCCGCCATATCCGGCAGCCGGATATCTTCTTCCGAAATCCTTTATGGTTTCGGAATAGTCCGCGCCCTGTAGAATTGCATGGGCTACCGCAACCGTCAGCACCGTATCATCGGTGTAGGTTGCCCTTTGGCTGAAAAGGGGGAAGCGGGTTGTTTTGATGGGATTGCCTTCAAAGACCGATCCGACGATGTCTCCGATGATTGCTCCGATCATTTTTGATTTTCTCCTGAAAACAAATATATATGGAGATGGCTCATGCTCTTTTCAGTACTTCTCCGGCAGCCGCTTTCTCAGCCAACTCCTTCAAAGATTATGCGGCCCGAACTGCTCCCGGCGCTCTCATCAACAGGGCAACCCCCGCCAGAATAAACGCAGCCGAAAGCAGTATCCCGCCGATCAAAGGCAGAAAGCTGATCCAGGCAGTTGCGGCCGTCAGCAGGAGAAAAGCGGCAGCCAGAAACAGAGAGATGCTTTTGGCCGAGGTCCGCTCAATTCTCCCCAGAACCGGCAGCCGATCCCGGGCCGAGGCCAAAGGTGCAAGAATCATGTAAAGACCGATAAACATCAGCAGAAATCCGCCGGCCCTAAAGAGCCACAGATACAGCCCATTTCCGCTCCGGGCCGACGCGAACATCTCCTCTGCGGTTCGGGTTCCGGCCGCAAAGACCTCTATCTCTCCGGTTTCGGTCCGATAGGGGGTGAAAGTTTTCCCCTGCTGTCGAGCAACGACGCTCACCCGCATGGGCCGCACAACGCTGTAAGTGATCCTGAGGTCATCTATGCCCGGATTTCGGGGGTCGGAACCGATAAAATACCCGCCACTGTATAGTTTTGCAGCGCCTTGAATCTCGGTCGGCAGGTTCACCGAGATCAGATCCACCGGCAGGGGTTCGAATTCGTTCATCTGTTCCACCATTGCGCGCGGAAGAGCAAAGTCGCCTAATTTTACATCATCTGCAACAAAGGTCTCCGACTTCACCGGCATCATCTCCCGGTTGAGGGGGCGGACATTTTGTTTGGACCGATGGGAATCGATGATCCGGTCGGACCAGACCTTTTCATATTGTTCCGCTTCATATTGTTCCCCATTGCCGCCTTGGGCTTGTCGATTGCCGCCGCCCTCCTTTTCGGTCTGGGAAGGGGTTTTTTCCTTCCACTGATAGATCTGCACCTCCCGCCGAAGCTTGATGGCATTGTCAGCCGAAACCACCCCAAGGGCCGCCGGCAGCGACTCTGCAGAATCCCTTTGCCCCACTGCCACCCGCAGGATCTCCTCTCCGGAAGCAATCCGATAGGGAACAAAGGAATTCCCCTCCTGCTGTGCCGTCACCGTCACCCGCGCGTTGGGAACGATCCGGTATTCGATGCGAAGATCGCCGATCTCGGGCTGGCGGGGATCTCTTCCCATATAGTATCCGCCGTTGTAGAAGGTGAGGCGGCCCCGGATATTATGGGGCGGATCTGCCATTCCGCCCATCACCCGGAAGGGTTCATATCGATCGATCTCCTTTACAACCGCATAGGGAAGGGAGAATGCGCCCATAGAGACCCGGGGGGAGATCCAGCGGAAGCTTCGGTAGTCGAAGACGCCGGGATTGGCATGGCCTTGGGGCTGTTGAAACCGACTCGACTGGATCGGCTGGATGGACCAGATCTTTTCATAAGCGGGAGCAGCCCCCGGCACATTCTCCTCATTCCACTGATACATCAGCACCCGGCGTTCCAGCTTGATAGCCTTGACGGAGATGCCGAACTCCCGGTCCGGAATGTATGCTCCGCTCTCTGCTCTGCCGGAGACCTGAACCAGTTTTCCCTGGTTTGCCGGGTCCACCCGGTTCGGGGAAACCGGGATGGGCCGCTCTCCGATCCCCTGGGCCGGCCCGTCGGTCAGCGCCCCTTGGCCCGACGCAATCCCGGTCACATGGATCAGCTTTCCGTTGTTGACCGGATCGACGCTGTTGGCAGAGACCGATATTACCTTTCCGGTCTCCGACTTGAGCGCCTTATGGTGAAGAATCGCCCTCCCCTCGTTCCAGTAGAGCAGAAAAAACGCGGCCAGGAAGAGAAGAATGCCGAGAATGAGTCTGAAGAGAGTACCGGTTCCCATCCGCGGGCTGTCGGTATCCTCCTCCGCTTCCATATCCCGAGGCGCTGCTTCGGCTTTTGAAGAAACCGGCGCTCCCCCCGGAACTGATGGAGATCCAAGCGCTCCCGTGTGATCCGGAGATTTCAGGAGTTCCTCCTCCATCGCCTCCTCCGGTGATTCAGCCCCGGGCATCTCTTCGGCAGAAAACGGCTCTTTTGAATGGGCTTCCATTGCATCCGGTGCTTCGCCGGAATCCTGAAACGACGCCGGAGTCTCCTCTTCTGCTAACCTCTCTTCGACAGGTTCTTCGTTCTCCTTCTCCTGGTCAGCCGATTCGGGAAATTTTGCATCAACGATCTCCTCTTCCCAACGATCCTCCCCAGCCATTTTGCTCCTTTTTCTCTTCCATATAATCCATTGGCTCAGATAACGCCGCGATAGAAGGCCAGCCCCTTCTTACCCAATTTCCGGGTCAAAATGGCCTTCTCCCCGATAGCGGCTCCTTCCTCTATTCACTCCAGGTTCACCACGGTGCGGCCCATCTTCTGCCCGTTCAGGATCTCGTCGATATGGGAGCTGAGATCGGCAAGGGGGACCTCTTTTGTCATGTCGTCGATATGGGGCAGGTTCCATTCACTGGCCAGCCGGTCCCAGATCCGCAGCCGCATATTTCTGGTGCAGTTCTGGGAATCGACCCCCAGAAGGTTCACCCCCCGCAGGATAAAGGGATAGACCGTCAGGGGCAGATCCCCGGATGCTGCATTGCCGCAGCAGGTGATCGAACCGTGGAGCTTTGTTGAACGGATGGCAGTAGAAAGAATATCACCGCCCACTGTATCCACTACCCCGGTCCACTGGCTCTTGAGCAGGGGCCGCTTGCTTGTATCCGTGACCTCCTCCCGGCCAACAATCGTCTTTGCACCGATATTTGTCAGAAAATCTCTGGCATCGGCCTTTCCCGTGACAGCGGCCACCTCATATCCGGCCGCGGCCAGAAAAGAGACCGCAAGGCTGCCCACACCGCCGCTCGCGCCCGTTACCAGCACAGGGCCCCCTTCGGGTGCGATTCCCCGGTCCTCCAGGTGGATCACCGAAAGCGCGGCCGTCAACCCGGCAGTGCCAAAGGCCATGCTCTTTTCAATGGAGAGCTTCTCCGGAATCGGGATCACCCATTGGGCAGGCACCCGGATGTACTGGCCAAAGCCGCCGGACGTATTCATGCCGAGATCGTAGCCGGTCACCAGCACCCGATCCCCGGCCTTGAAATCGGGATTTGTGCTATTCTCCACGGTTCCTGCCCCATCGATGCCGGGGGTGTGGGGATAATTCCGGGTAACGCCCTTGTTGCCGATGGCCGAAAGCGCATCCTTGTAATTGAGTGAGGAGTAGAGCACCCGGATGAGAACCTCCCCTTCAGGAAGATCGGCAAGGGAGCGCTCTTCGATCTTTCGCTCGTATTTCTTCTCCCCGGCCTCCCGGACGACCATCGCGGAAAATCTCTTTTCAGGCATGCTTGCCCCCTTTCAAATCGTTAAGGTTTTCGGATTAGTTCTGCAGCTTCTTCGAATTTTTTGTTGATGGAAAGGGTCATGTCAGATATTTCTTTGAGCAGTTGAGCGACCCCGGTCATTCCCTGTTCTTCAGCCTTTTGGGCCCAGTCGGTGTAGGATTCGGCATGGTCGGTATTGTGCTTGAGCCAGTGATCTAAAAGCTTTTCCATCTTCTGGTGGAAGGAGATCTCTGCCGGGGGTTCATGGGTGTGGGAGTGATCATGTCCATGATCATCGGAATGTACCTGATCGTGGGAATGGCCGTGGGAATGGCCGTGATCGTGATCATCTCCACGAGAGTGTTCATGATGATGGCTGTGGGAATGATCGTGATGGTGGTGGGTCATCTTTGCTTTCTCCTTTCAATGGGATCGAGAGTCGAGTATCATGCTACAATTCTTTTCATAATGCACAAAAACCGCATCCTTTGTCAATCTCATTCCCTTTTGCAAAGCCAATGATGATTACAGATCCAACAATAAAAATATGTTACCCATTGATTTCAAGCGATTTCATCAATTATGGGCCGACAATCCGCTTTTTAAATGAGGGTTGAAAAAACCCGATTGCCAAAATCCCGAAGCTTCGATATATTGAACCCTTGTAAACAGATGCGGAAAGGAGCATGATGGAACCATCCGGCAGCGGAAAAGCGAAAACACCTCCGACCTCCCATGATCAGAATTTCAAAAACCTGATCATCGACTATCCCGAGGATTCTCTTGAATTCTTTGCGGAACCGGAGGCTGCGGATCTGAAGAAGGGGAATGTCGAGATCATTCCGGTCCGGCAGGAGCAGTTGAAAGATCGGCTGGGGGACCGGTTCCGGGCGCTGGATGTCCCCTTGTGGGTGGAATGGCCCGACAGAACCCGGGAACTGATCCTCTTCGTGATCGAGGAGGAGACGGACCCGGGCCGGTTTTCGATCCACCGGCTGGCGCATTACTGTCTGGATCTGTCGGAGATGTTCGACACCCGGCGGGTGGTTCCGGTAGTGATCTTTCTCCATCCGGGGAATTTCGAGGGGTATCTTCGGCTGCAGGGGGATGCCCAAACTTATCTCCATTTCCGGTTTATCGCTTGTCATCTGAGTCGGATTCCGGCTGCTCAGCACATGAACAGCACCAATATCGTGGCCCGCATCAACCTGCCGAATATGGCCTATGATCCGAAAGACCGGATCGAGGTCTATGCTCATGCCCATGAGGGGCTTGCGGTGCTGGAGAAAAATCCGGAAAAACAGTTGAAATATGTCGATTTCATCGACGGTTATATGAATTTGACCGATGAGGAGCGGGATCGCTTTCGGAAGGAATATGTGGATTCCGATCAACCCAAGGAGGGACTTATGGGACTGCGGCAGATGTTTTATGAGGAAGGAAAACGGGAAGGAATACTGGAAGGAATACTGGAAGAAAAAGCAGCAGGGATGCACAGGGCAATTGAACTCGGGCTCAGGTTAAAATACGGCCGTGAAGGATTGAAGCTGATGAGCCGGGTCCGGGAGATCAAAGATCCCGCCAGGCTGGAGGCGATTATCGGGGTTATCGAATCCATCGGCAATGCCAATTTTCATGATTTCCAAAAGCGAATCGATGTCTGAAGCTCTGGCGACGGGTCTGCGGAGATGTCGCCCTTTGCATTGATATAGTCGAGCTTTCGAAGTGCATCGCCATGTAGTTTTTCGCGTAGGCTTTCACGTCAGTGCATTTTTCGAGGAATCGGGCAAATTCCAGCTCGAATCCGCTGTCGCCGATGATCCGGTTGAAGACCGATCATCGACCTGTACCGGTTCATCGACTGGATCATGAAACTTCCGGTTGAACTGGAAAAGGCGTACCATCATGAATTGACGAAATATGAGGAGGAGATCAAAATGCAATATGTGACAACAGCCGAGCGGATCGGAATAGAGAAAGG
>JAABSZ010000229.1:0-5917 GCA_011390135.1 Desulfobacteraceae bacterium
AAATCCGCTCAATCTCGAAGGCATCCCCGCCGATATTGTACTCCCCCAGCATGTTTATCCGATACTCTCCGGGCCCCACCGTGTCATCGGTACCCACCACATGGGTGAAGATCCCGTTGTTTGCGATATGATGCCCCGCGGACTGGCTCACCCCTTTGTACCCTTCGCAACTGAAGCCAAAGACATTGATTCCCAGCTTCTTCTTCATCTCCCTTGCCACCGAATGGACATCATCGCCGATGAGCCCCACGGGGCAGGTGGAAAAGACCGCGATGGCCTTCGGTTTAAAGATGTCGTAGGCCTCCTGGATCGCCTGTTTCAGCTTCTTCTCCCCGCCGAAGATGATCTCCCCCTCCTGCATGTCCGTGGAGAAGCAGTAGGGCATGAAGTTGTGCCCATCCGGAGAGGCATCCGCGTCGGTCTGGTTGCGCCTTGTGAGCCAACTGTAGAAGCCGCACCCGATGGGGCCGTGGGTGATGTTGATGATATCCCGGGTGGGCCCCAGCACCACCCCCTTGCAGCCCGCGTAGCAGCACCCCCGCTGGGTGATGATACCGGGAATGGTCCGCACATTGGCCTGAATCGGCGGAACCTCGCCATCCTCCCCGATCCGGTTTAAAACGATCTGTTTGGCTCTCTTCCGGGCCACCTTGGTCGGGTACCGGGCGATCATCTGCTCCTTCACCTCGACCGGATCGATGACCTCACACTCTGTATCCATGATTCCTTCGATATAATCTGACATAAATCACACTCCTGCATCCTTTTCGATATCAGCCATCCGGATCAACCGTACATATCAACCGTACATATCAGCCGTCCGGATCAGCCGTCCAGGGTCCGATCCCCGGCCTCGCCGGTCCGGACCCGCACCGCATCCATGATGGGCATCACAAATATCTTGCCGTCGCCCGACTTGCCGGTCTTGTTGACCCGGATCAGGGTCTTCACGGTCAGGTCCACCAGCTTGTCCGGCACCACGATGAAGAGCGCCCGCTTGGGGATCAGCCGGCCGCTCTGGCCCAACTGGAAGACCGCCTCCTCATACCCCTGCTCGGCCCCTTTCAGCAGCTTCAGATCGACCAGCCCCTTTCCCCTTCCCAGAGCATCCTTTGCCGTTACCGATGAGATCCCGGCCCGGGCCAGCTCCTTTTTGGTCTGGTTGATCATATTCATCCGAATTACGGCCATCACCTCCTTCATATCGCCACCTCCATTGTGGTGCCGTCCGGCATCTCCCGTATCCCGGAGCTGATGGTATAGACCTCCTCCACCGGCGACACGAAGATCTTGCCGTCGCCGAACGCGCCCTTCTCCCCGGTCTTGGCCGCCTTTATGATGGTGTTGATCACGAAATCCTTGTCCTCGTCCTTTACCACCATCAGCAGCAGCTCCTTGGGAATCTCGTCATAGGTGATCTCGCCGATCTTGATGCCCCGCTGCTTTCCCCTGCCCACCACAGATATCTTGGTGACCGCGGGAAAGACCGCATCCATCAGTGCCGCCAGCACATCATCCACCTTTTCGGGCCTTACGATGGAACGAATCATGATCATTTGTCGTTTCTCCTTTTTGGTGCATAGTGGTTAGTGGTTGGTGGTTAGTGGTTAGTGGTCAGTGGTCAGTGGTCAGTGGTTGGTGGTCGGTGGTTGGTGCATAGGATTTCTCCCTCCACTCCCTCCACTCTGTCCACTCCGTCCACTCCGTCCACTCCGTCTACTTGTCCATCATCCCTTCAGGCCGCAATCCCATAGTCAATGAGCAAAGTTTCCAGCTCCTCGATCTCCATTGGTTTGGGAATCACATGCATCCGGTTCTCCTCGATCTTTTTGGCCAACTGCCGGTATTCATCGGCCTGGCCGTGCTTGGGGTCGTATTCGATGACGGTCTTCCGGTTGATCTCGGCCCGCTGCACCATGTTGTCTCTGGGGACGAAGTGGATCATCTGGGTTCCCAGCCTTTCTGCGAGATGCAGGATCATATCGACTTCATTGTCCACATTCCGGCTGTTGCAGATCAGCCCCCCCAGACGCACACCCCCGGACTCGGCAAACTTCACGATCCCCTTGCAGATGTTGTTGGCCGCATACATGGCCATCATCTCGCCCGAGACCACGATGTAGATCTCCTGGGCCTTGCCCTCCCGGATCGGCATGGCAAAGCCGCCGCAGACCACATCTCCGAGCACGTCGTAGAAGACATAGTCGAGCTGTTCGCTCTCGGCATAGGCCCCGAGCTGTTCGAGCATATTGATGGAGGTGATGATCCCCCGGCCCGCGCATCCGACACCCGGTTCGGGGCCCCCGGACTCCACGCAGACAACGCCGCCGAAGCCGCCTTTGCGGATATCCTCCAGCTCCACATCCTCCCCCTCGGAGCGGAGGGTGTCCAGCACCGTGTTCTGGGAGAGGCCCCCCAGCAGCAGCCTTGTGGAATCGGCCTTGGGATCGCATCCGACCACCATAACCTTCCGTCCCATTTCCGCGAGACCGGCCACGGTGTTCTGTGTTGTCGTCGATTTGCCGATTCCGCCTTTTCCATAAATAGCGATTTTCCTCATGTCTCTTTCTCCTTTTTGGTTTTCGTTAGATTTCCGTTCGATCCATCTGGATTCGATGTTTCCGCTCTCTCCTCCGATCTCTCCTCCGATCTCTCCTCCGGCTTCCGATTTCCGGCTTCCGGCTTCGTAAGGGATACATTGCAATTCAGATGCCATTATTGGAAAAAGTTGAAAAAAAGGAGGGATGAGTATTTTTATATCCATATAATCATGCACTTAAAAGAGCATATCGGCTCGCCATCCGTAATGAATCCCATTCATTTTACCAGTCAAATATCACATTTTTGTTGTTTAGCCACAATAATTTACTGTTTTGTAATTCATTATGGTCAAAATAGCGAATTATGTATCATAATAATTTATTTCTCTCAATATTGTCTGTTGACTTTCCATTTATTACAGATTTCGAACGAAAAACCGGATCATCTTATCCAGTCCCACTAACGATTTTTTGAACCGGCAGATGATTCGAAAAAGAATTGCAAAAATGGAATCCTATCGGCTAAGATACAAATTGCTTAAAAAAGGATCTTCAACACAAACCGGAGGGTTCCCATGACAACATTGAAAGCGATTCAGACAGAAAAAGCCCCTGCAGCCATCGGCCCCTATTCCCAGGCCATTGTCGCCCCCCCCTTCCTCTATGTGAGCGGACAGATCGGCCTCGACCCCGCTTCAGGGGAGATGGTCAGCATCGAATTTCCGGTCCAGGCCCACCGGGCCATCGAGAACATGAAAGCCATTCTGGAGGCGGCCGGATGTACCCTCAACGATGTGGTCGCAGTCGATGTCTTTTTAAACGACATCATCCGCTTCGGGGAGTTCAACGAGATCTATACCGAATATTTTACCGATCACCGGCCGGCCCGCGCCGTGGTAGCGGTTCGAGGCCTTCCCAAAGACGCGCTCATCGAGATCCGATGCACCGCATGCAATCAGTCGTTGACAGCGTAGCCGATCTTTGCTAAAGCATTCAGTATTTTAGGGGAATTCCCCTTAACTGCTGAACATCTAAAGAAAAGGAGAACATCGAATGAAGAAGTTTATTGCTGTGCTTTTTCCCCTGCTGGCGCTCTCTCTGCTGCTTTCTCCCCCAGTATTTTCGGCCGAGACCGTAAAGATCGGTCTGATGGGCCCCATGACCGGCCCCTGGGCCAGCGAAGGTCAGGAGATGAAACAGGTCCTGGACCTGCTGGCCGAGGACATCAACAGCGCCGGCGGCCTCAACGGCAAAAAGGTCGAGGTCATCAGCGAAGATGACGCGGGAGACCCGCGTCAGGCGTCTCTTGCCGCAACCCGTCTCACCACCAAGAACGTGGTGGCCGTGATCGGAACCTACGGCTCCTCCATCACCGAGGCGACCCAGAACATCTACGACGAGTCCGAAATCATCCAGGTGGCCAACGGCTCCACAGCGATCCGCCTCACCGAAAAAGGACTCGACTACTTCTTCCGCACCTGCCCCAGAGATGACGAGCAGGGAAGAGTCGCGGCTCAGACCATCAAGAATCTGGGTCACAAAAAGGTCGCGATCCTTCATGACAACACCTCCTATGCCAAGGGGCTGGCCAGCGAGACCCAGGGGCTTCTGGTCGAGATGGAGGGTGTTGAAGTGGTCTTCTTCGAGGCCATCACACCGGGCGAGCGGGACTACAACGCGATTCTGACAAAGGTGAAGGCCACGAGCCCCGACGCGATCTTCTTCACCGGCTACTATCCCGAGGCGGGCCTGCTGCTCCGCCAGAAGACCGAGATGGGCTGGGATGTCCCCTTTATGGGCGGAGATGCCACCAACCATCCGGACCTGGTCAAGATCGCGGGAAATGCCGCGGCAAAAGGATTCTATTTTGTCAGCGCTCCCCTGCCCAAGGACCTGGACACCCCCGAGGCCCGGGACTTTGTCGAGAAGTTCCAGAAGGCTTACGGCCATGCCCCCAACTCCATCTATGCGGTGCTCGCCGGAGACGGCTTCCGGGTGGTGACCGAGGCGATCAAACAGACCGATTCCACCGATACCAAAAAGGTGGCAGAGTACCTCCATAAAGAGATGGAAGGATTCCCCGGCCTCACCGGCAAGATATCCTTCAACGACAAGGGAGACCGGGTGGGCGAAGTCTATCGGGTCTATCAGGTGAATGAGAACGGAGAGTTCATCCTGCAGCCGTAAACCCCTCTTACCGACGGGAGGCCGCTCTCATCCCAAGTCCGGCCTCCCCTCCCGCACAAAAGAGAGATTATGGAACAATTCTTTCAGCAGTTGACAAACGGGCTTGCGGTGGGCGGCATCTATGCGCTGATCGCGCTGGGCTACACCATGGTTTACGGGGTGTTGAAGCTCATCAACTTCGCACACGGGGATCTCTTCACCATCGGCGCCTACCTGGGGCTGACCCTTCTCACATCCATGGCGCTGACGGACAAACTGGGCCCCTTTTTCGGAATCCTGCTTTTAGCCGTCATGGTGATGATTCTGGTCGGGATCGTCGGGATTCTGCTGGATCAGGTGGCCTACCGTCCTTTACGGGAATCGCCCCGGCTCTCGGCAGTGGTCTCGGCACTGGGCGCGTCCATCTTCTTCCAGAACACCATCATGCTCATCTACGGAGCGAGCTTCCACGTCTATCCGCAGAACATTCTCCCCCGGATGGTCGTCAATGTCTTCGGCCTCCATATTCCCATGATCCGGATTCTGGTGCTGCTGGCATCGGTCGTCATGATGCTCGCGCTCTACACCTTCATCCAGAAGACGACCATCGGCACAGCGATCCGCGCGGCCGCTGAAGACCAGGGCGCGGCCAAGCTCATGGGGATCGACGTCAACGGCGTGATCATGATCGTCTTCTTCATCGGGCCGGCACTGGGCGGCGCGGCCGGCCTCATGGTGGGGCTCTACTACGGGCAGGTCAACTTCACCATGGGCTGGATCTACGGCCTCAAAGCCTTCACGGCCGCGATCCTCGGCGGCATCGGCAACATCCCGGGCGCGATGGTGGGAGGCATCCTGCTGGGGGTCATCGAGGCACTGGGCGCGGCCTACATCTCGATTGCCTGGAAGGACGCGATAGCCTTTCTGGTGCTGATTCTCATCCTGATCGTCCGGCCCACGGGACTGTTGGGTGAAAGGGTGGCCGAAAAGATATGAAAGATCAACGAAACCTCATCTACGCGGGCTTTGCCCTCCTGCTGCTCCTCTCCCCGCTCTTTCTGAACCGGTACTGGGTGGATGTGCTGAACAGCGTGGGGCTCTATGCGATCCTGGGCCTGAGCCTCAACATCATCGTCGGCTACGCCGGGATGTTTCACATGGGCCATGCGGCCTTCTATGCCATAGGCGCATACACCACCGCGATCCTGAAC
>JAABSZ010000230.1:0-5850 GCA_011390135.1 Desulfobacteraceae bacterium
TTTTATGCACCTACAGCTCCTACTTCTGCTACTATCTGGGGCTCAAATTCCTCGAACCGACCCGGGCCGCGATCACCGCCACTTTGGAGCCGGTCATGGCGGCCATCATCGCCTATTTCTGGTGGGGGGAATACTTCACCTTTATCGGCTATCTCGGCAGTGCGTTCATCCTTTCCAGCGTTCTGCTCATGGTATGGGACGGCACAAGGGCAAAGGCCCGGGCCGGTTCCGTGCCGGATACGGTTTTGGAGGCCGTCACGGCTTCCGACGGAAATACGGAGATTTGAATTCATGGCGGAAGGACATCCATATCGGAATAAAGACGGCGTTGATATATCCCTGGTCGCCGCATTTCTGCGGTTGACGCCCGAGGAACGCCTGGTGACAAATGACAATGCGGTCAAGGCAATTTTGGAGTTAAGAGATGCATTCCAGCAGCAAAAGGACGACAAGCGGAGATCTCAGCAAAATCCTTGAAGCTCTTCTTGAGGCCGATATTCAATTCATCCTCGTGGGCGGTCTTGCCTCGGTTGTTCAAGGGGCGCCGATTACGACAATGGATGTCGATATCATTATCCGCCCGTCTTCCGAAAACATCGGAAAACTCATGTCATTTTTAAAAGAGACGGATGCGATCTATCGACGCCCCAATGGCAAAACAATAGCACCAATCGCAGAGGACTTTTCAGGGACAGGACACATTCTTCTTTCGACCCGTTTGGGGTCTCTGGATGTACTCGGTTCCATTGAGGAGAAAAAAACTTTTGAAGATCTGCTGGACCACTCGGTCGAAATTTCTTTCCGAGGTCACACCCTTCGGGCACTCGATCTCAAGCATTTAATCCGGTTGAAAAAAGAATCAAAAGATATCAATGACAGACAGCGGCTTGCGGTACTCGAAGAAACCCTGCGCCAGTTGAAAGAGAAAGGCTGAAACGATCGGCAGACCATCAAAATCCGGTTTCCCCCTTGACAGGAAGCCTTTGATCCACTACAAAGAAAGGGGTTTTATGAAAACGAATAAATTCGAGATCTTGCTGTAACCCAGTCTGATACCGGTCTTGTAAACCCGTTTCAACCGCAGAGGAGATGCATGGAACAAAAGGCGTGGAAACCCTGGGCATTATTGGCTCCGTCCCTTAGCGCAGTCCTTTTCCTTCTGGTCATCCCGGTCTGCTTTATCATCGTCTACAGCTTCTGGCTGCGAGCCCCCACGGGCGCGGACATCCCCGCGTTCCAGTTCGGCAACTATCAGCGCTTCTTTGCCGATTTCTTCTACCCCTCCATCCTGATCCGGACCATCCGGGTGGCTCTGGAGACCGTGGCCCTCTGCCTGCTCATGGGCTACATCCCGGCCTACTTCTTCTACAGAACCGAATCCCGGCATAAATCGATCTTTCTGATACTGATCATGCTCCCCTTCTGGATCAGCTTCATCATCCGGACCCTGAGCTGGATCAACATCCTGGGCGATACCGGTCTGTTGAACCATGTGCTGCTGCGGATGGGGATCATCTCCGAGCCTTTGGGGCTGCTCTACAACGAAGGCGCGGTGCTCATGGGGCTCATCCAGTACCTGCTCCCCTTCATGATCTTAAACGTCTATGTGAGCCTGGAGGGGATCGACCGAAGCCTGGTGGAGGCGGCCCGAAGCCTCGGCAGCACCGAATGGCAGGCATTCCGGGAGGTGGTGCTTCCCCTGAGCCTTCCCGGGGTTAGCGCGGGGTGTCTGCTGGTCTTCGTGCTGACTGCGGGAACCTATCTGCCGCCGATGATTCTGGGCGGCCCCGGCAACGACATGATCGCAAACCTCATCTTCAAAAGGGTCATCGGAACCCTGGACTGGCCCTTCGGCTCTGCCATCAGCGTGATCCTGCTGGGGATATTGGGCACCATCGTCTATACCTATAACCGGTATCTGGGCATCAACCAGATCTTCAAGACCTTTCAATAGGGCCAAGTCCTGTTCAACAGGCAAGCGAACGGAGATCTTATGAAACCGCTTCTGACCGGCTGGAACCTGATCAAAGTCTACACCTTTCTCGTCTACATATTTATGTTCGCGCCCATTGTCGCGGTGGTGATCTTATCCTTCAACCCCCAGCAGTTCGGCTCCTTCCCGATGGAAGGCTTCAGCTTCCGCTGGTATATCCGCCTGGCGCAAAACGACGCGATCCTGATGGCCTTCAAGAACTCCATGATTCTCGGCTCGCTGACGTCAATCGTGGTGACGGCTGTTGCCATCCCCGCGGCAATGGCCTTTGTCCGGTACGAGTTCCCCTTTAAAAATGCCCTGAACACCCTGCTGCTCACCCCCATCATGATCCCGGAGGTGGTGCTGGGAGTCGCGCTGCTCCTCTTCATCCGGTGGCTCCAGCAGCCCAAGAGCTTCATGCTGCTGCTCATCGGCCATGTGGTGATCACCCTCCCCTATGTGCTGCTGGTGGTGCAGGCCCGGCTGGTGGGGATCAAGCGGGTCTATGAGGAGGCGGCCCTCACCCTGGGCGCGAACCCCTTTCAGACCTTTTGGGAGGTGACGTTTCCCCTCTTGATGCCGGCCATCTTTGCGGGAATGCTCTTCTCCTTCACCATATCGTTTGACGATGTCACCGCCACCCTCTTCTGGGCCACCGCGAGCAACCAGACGGTCCCGGTAAAAATCTTCGGGATGCTGCGGAACTCCATCAGCCCCGAGATCAACGCGCTCGGCACGGTGATGATCGTCCTCACGGTCTCCATCCCGCTGCTGGCCGGATACCTCTCCCGCCGGTTCAGCAAAGGGGTATAGCTATTTTGCGAAATTGAACCGTTTAAAATTGAACCGTTTAAAATTGTTGAACATAAACCGAACAGAAAAAGGAGACAAAAGCATGAGCCAGGAACTGCAGGATCGACTGGACAGACTGTACGAGGACTTTACGAGCGGAAAGATCAGCCGGCGGAATTTCATCAAGTATCTGGGACTGGCCGGCGCGGCCGCAGGGCTTGTGGGCGGACCCTTTTCCATGCTGACGAAGGCACAGGCAGCAGAGACCATCCGCTTCGACGGCTGGGGCGGAACCACCTCCGAGGCCTTCCGGAAACATGCCTTCGATCCCTTTGAGAAGGTGACGGGCGTAAAAGTCGTCGACGGCGAGTTCGGGGACATGGACACCTACCTGACCCGGGTCAAGGCCTCCTTTCCGCCGGGGGGCGAGTTCAATCTGGCCCACCTCAGCGGCGTCTTCGACTATGCCCGGTATGTGGGGCTGGAACTCGACACCGCTCTGGATGAGAGCAAGATCCCGAATCTGCGCTATGTCATGACCGCGATGATGCAGCCGTACAAGGATATCACCGATGGAAAGCTCTCGGCCGTTCCCTATGATCTGGGACAGACCGGGATCGCATACAACACCAAATATATCAGCAAGGAGAAGGCTGAAAAGCTGGGGGCCTCCCTGCTCTGGGACAAGGAGCTGAACGGCAAGCTCGGCAGTTGGGGAGACTGGCGCACCAACATCTGGTATGGGGCACTCCACACGGGCCAGAACCCCAATGAAATCAAGGATCTGGATGCGGTCTGGGATGCCCTGCGGAAACAGCGGGACATGGTGAAGAAGTACTGGGCATCGGGTGCGGAGCTGATGAGCCTGCTGGCCAACGAGGAGATCTACGCGACCGTGGCCTGGTCCGGCCGGGTGGCCCATCTCCAGAACCAGGGAGAGCCCATCGCGTTTCTGGCCCCGGACAACTGCTACTCGTGGCAGGAGTGCATCTTCGTACTCAAGGGAACCGATCTCGATACCGCTCACAAGCTCCTCGACTTCATGCTGGCCCCGGAGGCCGCGATCGCGGTGGCCGAGGCCCAGCAGTATCCGCCGAGCCTGGACCCGACCAAGATCGAGATGCCGGAATCGGTGAAAAAGCTGCCGGCCTTCGACCCGACCGGCCAGCTCAAAGGGTATCTATTCGCGGACCCGGCCTACTGGAACGGCCATCAGATGGAATGGGCCGAGAAGTGGGACCGGATCAAGGCAGGAGCGTAAGACATGAATTCCGGCGCATCGACTCCACAGACCCCGTCCCCTTCCGAGCCAGCGCCCAAGGGGCCTCCCGCGCCAATGGTCCAGTTCCGCGGCGTGATGAAACGCTTCGGCAAGACCCTGGCCGTGGAGAAGATCGATCTCGACATCGAAGAGGGGAATCTCGTCACCCTGCTGGGCCCTTCGGGCTGCGGCAAGACCACCCTGCTGCGGATGGTCGCGGGCCTGGAGACCCCCACCCAAGGGGATATCTTCATCCGGGGCCGCAGGATCAACGACGTTCCCATCCATCTGCGGAACCTGGGGATGATCTTCCAGAACTACGCGCTCTTCCCCCACAAGACCATCTTCGACAATGTGGCCTTCGGCCTCAAGTACCGGAAGATCCCCAAGGAGGAGATCGCGGAGAAGGTGAGCCGGGCTCTCCAAATGGTCCGGCTGCCGGGGGTGGAAAAGCGGATGCCGTCTCAGCTCTCCGGGGGCCAGCAGCAGCGGATCGCGCTGGCCCGGGCCATCGTAATCGAGCCGGATGTGCTTCTGATGGACGAGCCCCTCTCCGCGCTGGACGAGAACCTGCGGGAGGAGATGCGCCGGGAGATCGACAACATCCAGCGGATGCTGGGCGTGACCACGATCTTCGTCACCCATGACCAGAGAGAGGCCCTCTCGATGTCCGACAAGATCGTGGTGATGAAGGATGGCCGGAAGCAGCAGGAGGGGGGGCCCGAAGAGGTTTACAACCGCCCCTCCAACCACTTTGTGGCCGATTTTCTGGGCCATTCCAATTTTGAATGGGGAAAGGTGCAGGAGATCGAGGGGGATCGAATCCAGGTTCGCTTAGACAACGGCCATACCCTGTGGGCCCAGACGCGGGGGGAGCGGGGGGATTGGAAAGTTGGGGACGCGGTCCAGATGATGGTGCGGGCACAGAAGTTCGAGGTTCATCCCAGAGGCGAGGTCGAGGCCGCAGACGGCGTCAACATCTTCGAGGGAACCGTCATCGACCGGAGCTACATGGGCGGCGAAGTCAGCTATTTCATCGACATCGGCGAGGAGCGGGAGATCCATGTCATCAGCATGATGCGGACCCTGATCTTTTCAAAGGGCGACAGGATCAGCGTGACCGTCGATCCCAAGCACTGCCACCTGCTGCCGGCAGACGATGAAACGGCCCGGGAAGCAGAAACGAAAAAGGCCGGCTGATGCTGCTTGGGAAAACCGAAGAGGCCATCCGCGTGATTTCAGCGGTTCTGGACAGGGAGCTTTCGGGCCCACTTATCACCATCGACTCCCACACCGCGGGCGAGGCCACCCGGCTGATCCTGTCGGGGTTCGGGCCGGTCAATGGCCGGACCATGGCCGGGAAGCTGGAGCATTTCAAGGCGCATCAGGACTGGGTCCGGCTGGCATTGACCCGGGAGCCGAGGGGTCATCGGGAGCTGCTGGCCGCGGCCATAACCGAGCCGGTGACGCCCGGAGCCCGATTCGGCCTGATCTATATGGACGCGAAGCGATACCCGTATCTCTGCGGCCATGCCACCATCGGCGCGGTCACGACCCTTATCGAGGCCGGATTGATCGAGCCCGAGCCGGAGATGATAGTGGATACCCCCTCGGGTTCCATGACTGCCCGGGTTAGGATGAAAAAGGGGGCAAAGGGGAAGAAGGTCGAGTCCGTGGCCATCGAGATGGTTCCGGCCTTTGTCCACGAGACGGATCGCCCCCTGAACGTGCCGGGCTGGGGAATGATCACCGTGGACACGGTCTGTGCGGGAGGCTTCTTTGCAATGGTCGATGCCGCGCAGATCGGGATGCAGTTGATCCC
>JAABSZ010000231.1:0-5839 GCA_011390135.1 Desulfobacteraceae bacterium
GATGCTGACCTTTCAGTTGACGGTGACGGACAACAGCGGAAAGACCGACGCGGACAGCCTGACCATCACGGTCTCCGGCGAAAACACCCCGCCGACAGCAGATGCGGGGGAGGACTTTACGGTCGCAGAAGGCGCGGAAGTGACCTTGGACGCCGCGGCCTCTTCGGACCCGGAGGATCGAATTTCCGCCTATCTCTGGGAACAGACCGGGGGAACCGAGGTGGAACTTTCGGACGCGAACGCGATCCGTCCGACCTTTACTGCGCCCGAGGTGGCGGCTGACGGCGCAGTCCTGATCTTCCAGCTCACCGTGACCGACACGGCCGGACAGACTGCTGTGGACGAGGTGACGGTGACGGTGAAATGGGTTCCGGGAAGGCCAGTGGCCGATGCGGGCCCCGACCAGACCGTGGGGGAGAGCGTTGAGGTGACGCTCAACGGCTCCAACTCCGCAGACCCGGACGGCGATATCACCGGCTATCAGTGGCGTCAGACCGGCGGAACCTCGGTGGAACTGTCGGACCCCGCTGCCCCCCAGCCGGTCTTCACCTCACCTGAGGTAGGCCCCGACGGCGAATCCCTGGTCTTCACCCTCACCGTTACCGACAGCGCAGAGCTGACCCACACGGACGAGACCATCGTAAACATCTCCTGGAACAATACCGCGCCCGTGGCCAATGCGGGCCCTGACCAGGACGTTCAGGAGAATGTGCTGGTCTATCTGAACGGGACAAACTCCTCGGACCCGGACGACGGGATTGCCTATTACCGATGGACTCAGACTGCTGGGCCCGTTGTGGCCCTTAGCGATCCGGAGACTGCGGTGGCCGGCTTCACCTCCCCGGATGTGAGCGATAGCGGCGCCTCTCTCACCTTTGTCCTGAGGGTGACGGACAACGGGGGGCTGCAGTCCAGCGATGATGCGATCGTCAACGTCTCCTGGCTCAACCGTCCCCCCGAAACGGACGCGGGGGCAGACCGCACCGTGGCCGAGGGGGATGTCGTGACCCTGGACGGCAGCAACTCCTTTGATACGGACGACGGGATCGCGAGCTACCAGTGGCTCCAGACCGGCGGAACCCAGGTGACACTGGCGGACCCGACCGCGGTGGAGACCACCTTCACGGCCCCGGATGTGGGCGCGGGAGGCGAGGCATTGCGCTTTCAACTGACGGTGACGGACAATGGCGGGCTTCAGTCCGCGGATCAGACCCTGGTCAATGTCTCGTGGGACAATGAGCCGCCGGTCGCGGAGGCCGGAGCGGATCAGGTCGCATATGAGGGGGTGCGGGTGACGCTGGACGGCTCCGGCTCCTACGATATCGACGACGGGATCGACGGATATCGGTGGACCCAGCTCTCGGGAACGCCGGTGGAACTTGGCGATCCGACCGGCGTACAGACCGATTTTGCGACACCCAATGTAGGAGCTGCCGGCGAGTCTCTGGTCTTCCGCCTCACCGTGGCCGACACCGGGGGGCTTCAGGGAACCGACAAGACAACCGTCAACGTCTCCTGGGTCAATGCCCCTCCGACCCCGGATGCGGGGGAGGATCAGGCGGTTGCCGAGGGCGAGATGGTTCAACTGGATGGAACCGGCTCAGCAGACCCGGACGGAGACCTCCTCACCTATCTCTGGGAACAGACCCAAGGGCCTGCGGTGACGCTGTCGAATCCGGCCGCGGTCTTCCCCACCTTTGTGCCGAAGCCGGTGGAGGAGGGGATCGAGGAATACAACTTTTCCCTCACCGTGAAAGATATCAAGGGATTGTCGGGAACCGATTCGGTCTCGGTCATGGTTTCGGACAACGGCATCGGCGGATTTTCAGAGGATCTGCTGACCTTCCGGGCCCCGACCGGCGATCCTCTGGGGCTTCGTGTGGACGGCGGGAAGCTGGTTAGGCTTTCAACTCTTTCTGCCAATTCCGTTTCAGGCGGAATCAACCGGCCCGACGAGATCCCCTACGGACTGGTGATGACGGAGATCCGGGTGCAGAAGGGCGGAACGGCCACCACAGCCTTTGCGCTGCCTCAGCCGGCCCCCCAAGGGTATGAATGGTTCCGCTATGCCGGAGAGGCCGGATGGGAAATCTATCCGCACACCCTCTTCAACACGGACCGGGACGAGGTCGTACTTACATTCGTGGACGGCGGGGCCGGGGATGGCGGCGAGGCCGACGGGAGCATCATTGTTACGACCGGTCTCGGCCTTCCCCGCGTCGAAGAAGGTGGGGGCGGCGATGATGACGATACAGTCTGCTTCATTCGTGCTCTTTCCTCTTTTGAGTAGTCGATTCCACTGAATCCTGGCACTCTTTGGATGCAATGGAGATAGACCTCTAACTTTATTTGGATAAAAAATGGACATTCACCATTCTCTATCTCCCTGATACCAAAGGGTCTATGAAGCTACAAAATTTGTAGCTATCAGATAACCAACTGTTTACAGAGAGATATTTGAATCTCCATTTTTTAAAAGAGTGTCAGGAGTGAATCCCCAGGAAGACTTTTAAAACCCTTGCTCCGGGATGATCATAACCTTCTTTTCAAAGGCGATCCGCTGCGAAGGGGCCGGAGCCGATTCGATGGGCGGAATGTTTTCCAGCGCAATGTCGAAAACCTTCCCATCCGCGCCGATGCCTCTGGGAACCGTCTCTACCACCTGGCTCTCCGGCAGCGGGGTGCGGTTCTTCAAATGATCCCAGAGCAGATCCAGGGCCCGGAGAAGATAGGGATGGAGGGGAACATAGGCCGCATTGAATCCGGGCAGGCCGTTTAGGGCGTCGAGATGGTGCGCATTGGTGATCTCGTAATAGCGGAGGCGGCTATTCTCCCCTTCGACTTGTCGGTTCAGCCATACATATGCTCTTGAAGTGTGATTCGGCGCGAGGATGGCATCGTTGCGGCCATTGACGATCAGCGCGGGCAGCCCGTGAAGATCGCCGGTTGCGCGGATCTCCCCGATGCCGGTAGAGATCCGCTGATGGTGCTGAATGGCTTCGCGGGTCAGCGGATTCCCCGATTCATCGGTTCCCGTTGCCAGCCGTCTCAGGCAGAGAGCGCCGTTGAGATTTCCGTCCATAGAACCCTCTGCGGAGAGGGAAGCCCGATTCCGGAGAGGGCCCTGGTGGGAATGTTCGTTGATTATCTCCACCCCGCCGGTGGGGGGAATGCCGTTTCCTTCGGCAAAAAGGCGCTGGGCCAGTTCCAGGGGAAAAGGGGCCGGCGCTCCGGTCTCGGCATCCACGGCCGAAAAGCTGTATCCGCAGACGCGGTCTGCGACACCCAAGCGTCCGTAGGCATTGGCGTAGGTGACCGCGATGCCGTCGCTCACCTGCATGTTCCAGTGGATCGGCTGCAGGCGGTTCTGCTCTTTCAGGATGGCGTAGTCGTTGATGATCCTCTGGGCATCTTGGGCCAGTTCCGCGATGCTCTCCCCCCTGAGCAGCCCGAGTTCGGCAAGTTTTTGGCATCGGTTCTCACACAGCTTTTCATCCTCCGGGGAAAGAGGGGCAAATGGCCGGTTTTCGGGAGCGAGGTTCGCGCAGGGCTGATAGAGGTGGAGGAGTGTGGTATAGTCGAAAAGGCTTCTTCCCGCGTTGGGTGCCCGCCACTCCTGCTCTCCCTGGCGGATGGCGATGTCTGGATGGGGGGCCGGATTGACATTGGGTTCGGAGACGGCCACGCCGTCGATCAGCCCCTGGGTATCGGCCTCGGCCGCGCGAAGTGCGGCACCGCCGCCGTTGGAGATGCCGGCCGCGATCACTGTGGTATTCTCCCGGGTGATCCTCTCGGCCACTTTTGGGTCCGGCTCCCGCACCCCCAAGTTCTCTTCGAGATTGAGTACATAGAAGGCAAAACGGATCGCCTGCAGCAGGTTCTCCCCCCAGCGAGCCTCGGGATTCATCTTTGAATGGGCATGTTTGAAGGCGATCCTTCCGGATGGTCTCTTTTCCTTCTCTTCATCCGGCTCCACTTCATCCGGCTCCGCGATGAAAATGGCCTCTTTTCCGGCCTCGGCCGCGGGGGCCACTTCTCCGTCGATCCGGCTCACCCGGTCCGCATCAAGGTCGTGGATCGCATTTCCCGTGCCCTTGTCGGTATAGGCAACGGCAAAGCCCCGCTTCAATGCCCATTCCCCCACAACGGAGACGGCCCCGTAGATCCCCCGGGAGCCGGATGTGGCCGAGGCCACGATGCAGGAATTATCCGGATCAAAGCTTTCGGGGATCTGAACCATGAGGGTCACATTCCGGGTTCCGGTCCCGTCGTCGGCAAATGCAAGATACTCCTTCCCCGGGATCTTTCCCTCATTTTCCGTTTTCCCGCGATCGGGCCCGACTCCGGGGCCGAAAAGAGTACCGTATCCGCCTCCCGGTGTGGTATCCAGAAGCCCTTTGGCGTTGAAATAGATCGCGAGCCGGCGCAGATTCTCCGGCGTCGGCAGATCGATCGAGGGCGGCGGCCCCTGAAAACCCGAAGCGCCCATGCCCGCGGTCAGCAGATCATCAGAGATCCCGTCAAAAACTCTTCTTTGGATCTCGCCCCGGATAAAAGAGGGTCTTCTCTTCTCTCCCATCGCGCTTGTGCCTCCTTACAAAATTGAATACCGTCAGAAGACCTCGCAGACCTTGTATTCCGCCAGCTGCCCCTTTTGGGCAATATCACCTGTAATGATGACGAAATCGACCTGGAATCCGGATTCCCGGATCATCTGAAAGATGGGTCATTCTAGAATATATACCAGCACCCGCGGCATTTTGTCCAGAGAAACGGTTCGGCACTGCCGACTTGGGTTGCCCCCCGGTTGACTTCGTTCTGTAGAAAGACTACACTCTTCCGAAGGCACAGGATTATCCCGGGAAGACCTCCAGTATGCCGGCGCTGAGGGATTACCTGAACGGAGGGAGAGCGATACCGGTGTCTGCATATCAATGTGGAGATGGTCCAGGCCGCGCGGGAAAATGTACAGGAGGCCATGACGACGGAGAAGAGAAGATGAGAACATTTCACTCCTACGGTCCGGTGGACTGCGAAGAGCATTTCTGTGTGAAACGAGCCGAACTGGTCGCTCGATGCCGGAATCAACTTATCGGCAACCCGGAAAAAGGGGGGCGCTATTTCACCCTATGGGCGCCGCGGCAGACCGGAAAGACATGGCTCATGCGGCAGGTGATCCGTGAGATCGAAACCCTTTACGGAAACCGGTTCATCATCGGAAAGATGTCCTGCCAGGGCATCATCATGGAACCGGATATGCCGGAAGATGCATTCCTGAAAAAAATTCCCAAGCTGATGCTCGACGGTTTCGACTTGGATACGGACGCGCCCGGGTCATGGGAGGAATGGATGCTGTTCTTCCATCAGCGGAAAGGACTGTTTCAAAAGCCGCTGATTCTGTTCATCGATGAATTCGACAGCCTGCCGCCGAAGGTCATCGATCGAATCGTGACCCTGTTTCGGGATGTCTATCTCAATAGGGAGGACTATTACATCCACGGACTGGCGCTGATCGGGGTGCGGGCGGTTCTCGGCGTGGAGAGCGAGCGGGGATCGCCCTTCAATATTCAGCGGTCCATGCATGTGCCCAATTTCACGCCCCAAGAGGTGGATGAACTGTTCCGGCAGTATGAGGCCGAGAGCGGGCAACGCATTGAAGCCGAGGTGGTGGAACAGGTCTATAGGGCCACCCGGGGTCAGCCGGGGCTGGTCTGCTGGTTCGGGGAACTGCTGACGGAAAAATACAATCCGGGCACAGAGCGGGATATTGGATTGCTGGTCTGGGAGGAAGTCTACCAGAATGCGCTGCACAGAGAATGGAACAATACGGTACTGAACC